>CAMVPV010000311.1 GCA_947169455.1 uncultured Clostridia bacterium
CCGCGCCGGACGCTGCACCGATAACTATCAGTTTTCGTTCATGCATGATATCACCACCTTTTATGTCGGGGGGTCGAATGGCTGTTCAAGCACCAAATCAACTACATCCACATTGTAAAATATTTGATTTACAGCTTGATACAGTCCAAACCATTTCTCACACGTTTCATTATAGCAGCCTGCATATATAATTGAAGTTGGATTTTCCGCTGTATATAAGGTACTTGTTTCCTGCTGTACTTCATCAAGCTTTGCGTGTAATTCTCCCTCACTGTCGTTCCATTTTCCATAGACATATCTGTATCTTGTAGCCGTCCCGGATGCATACTGCTCTGTATCAGCATCATATACGTGACCGAGCCATGTTGTAAGGTATTGATTATACAGCGTAAAATTAGTTGTGGTCATTGTAAATGTATCAATGTCGTAATAATATATTTGGTTTGGCAATGCCTTAATTATGTACGGTGATGTATTCTTTGAATGGTATGCGCTTATCTGTTCAGATTCACTATAACTACCAATTCGCGCCGCCAAAATTGGTTCATCATCTTCATACGCAATGTAATAATAGCAAAAATAAATTCTTCTTCCGAAAAATCCTGCTCTGACTGTCCCGTCGCTGTCAGTGCCTATCGTCTCGGGGATGGGCATTTCATCGAACGAACGAAAGTCATTTGCGCTTGTAAAATCAAATCCGCTCAATCCATGTAAGGGCGGACGACAGACCGTATAATTGATAGCATACAAATCAAGCCGATATTTGCTGTTAATCGTGATAGTGTCAAGGTATTTTCCGTTATCAATTAATGCTTTTATAGACGTAGGGTCTGCACCTCCGCCCCTGCTTAGTCCGAGCGCAAAGCCCGTTGTAAAGCTTACCGTGTCCATTTACTCGTCATCCCCCTCAGATATCCGGACGGAGCCGATATTATCTCCGACCCATGTGATAACTGCTTTCACCGTTTCGCCGCAGTAGGTATATGCGAGCTCTTTCAGCTTGCTGCTGTCGGACGGGTCGTATGTACATACCACATCGGTGATGCCCTGCTTTGAGAGCATACCGCCGTCGTATGCGGTCAGACCGCCCTCGTGAGTGTCGAACCCGTACTTTTTCTTTGCACCGGTATTCTCATTGACATACACCATTTTCAAGCCGCCGCTCTTTGTGACTTCCGTGTTCTTCCAGACGTCTCCCTCGGCGTAACGTTTTTCGAGCTCACGGCGGGTGCGGTTCTTGTAGATCCACGTACCCTCATCAACGATGTTCCTTCCGAGGGACGCGAGGATCCCATGCGAGGATATTTTCGCGGTGCAGTAATTGATATACTGCGGGTCCTCTTCGCCGTCAAATTCCACGCAGAACGGCGTTGAGGGGAGTACATCGAGATATGCGTTCCCGCAGGACACGCCGCTGTAAAGACTGCGTGCGCGGGCATAAAGCGCACTGTACAATGCCTGATCTGCAAGCGGTGTATTTATGCGGATAGTGTCCGAGCCGCCCGCGTCTGTACCGTACTCCGCCGTATTATCCGTGAGATAGATATATTGTATCGTGCGCCGCGTATTATAACGCAGCGCCTCGTGATATTCCGCCTCCGCGTAACTCTGAACGACCGCAGTCATATCCGTACCGAACGGCACGAAATACAGATCGGGGGAGAGCAGACCGGAGCAGCACCAGTACCCGCAGAACGCTTCGGAAAGTGATGTGAGAACATCGCGGCAGGTGCGGTCGAGCAGAAGTGATTTTGGTACAGACGGAACAGCGGTCAGCAGTGCATTGTCATTCACGAAATAATGTCCGAAGCCGCACTCCGAGCATATACGGGAGAGAACCGTGCCGATCTGCATAGGTATCTCATTTCCGTGCTGGTCGATAAAATCGCTTTCATCACACGGAAAATCCGCCTCGGTGAAGGTCATGCGGTGTAGAACACAGGTGAGGGAGCCGTCCCGCCGAGCTGCACGGCAGTTCCGCCCGGAAATTCCGTCGCATAATTCGGGTGCTCCGAGAGCGGCAGCGCAAAGGTAAAGCACTCGGAGCATACGCCCGACGTCCCCATTCCCGAAACGGAAAAGGACATCTCCATGCTGCCGAAGTGCTCAATGTCGGTATTTCCTATCGTCAGTTCCCATTCGCTAAAGTCCGCCGCCCGGACTGCTTCCGGACGGCTGGATATTAAGTGACAGGTCGATATCCCATGTCTCGCCGAAGCGGCGGGAATCCGCCTTGTAAGACACGGGAACAGCGGTCCCGCTGATATTGTGCGCGGGGGAATCGTAGGTCACGCTGAAATCTTCCTTTGCGAGGGAATCGCCTATCAGCGCGGCGAGGGCACGCGGGACGCGCCGCAGCGAAGCGGTGAGCGATACCGTGTAGATATACGATTTTTCATATACGGTGCCGTCGCTGCCGATGAGCGTGCCGTCCCAGTTCGTGAAGGTATTTCCGCCCGCGCCGCTGTCCGATCTGCGCGAACCGTTCACGTTGTAGCTTGTCACATAATCCGAAACATCGTTCCCGTCGATGACGAGATGTATCGAGGAATTACTCATAGCCGTCGCTCCTTCTGGTGAATTCTTTCTGATATTCGGTAGTGTTTTCCGCTATCTTCTTTCCGTCGAGGTTGGTCGTCAGATCGATGCTCGCGTTCAGCACTATCTTCTCATACTCGGGCGATCTTCCCTTTGCGGCGGAACCGGAATAGCTCATCTCCGTGGTAAATGCCGCCGAATTTAACGATACATTGTCGTTGAAGCCGTCCGACCAGCTCTGCGCGGCAGCGGCTCCCGTTTCATAGTAATCCTGTTGATCGAGCAGCGTCGTGAAGTCGGTCTCGGCGGTCATTCCCGAAAGCGTTTCCGAGAATCCTTCCTTGAATGACTTGTTTACGGATTCAACGATATCTGTCATATCGAAATTTTCTTCAAATACGGCAGAGATAAATCCCGAATAGAAATCGGCGA
>CAMVPV010000312.1 GCA_947169455.1 uncultured Clostridia bacterium
GGATAAACGAACTGAGAAAGCAGGTAAACGACCTGCACGTAAAAAACGAACCCGCCATATTCAAGGCGGGGTTTTCCGATGAACTGCGCGACCACATCATCACGATGATGAACGACCCGCAGCATGAGACAGCCGTTGCCGAGCGGGACGGGATAATATGCGGATTTGCGGTGTTTGCGCGCGTCGAGCGCCCCGGGACACCGTACACGAACGAGCGGAAATATCTGAACGTCATTGAATTCGGCGTTGATGAAAATTTCCGCAGAAAGGGCGTCGGCTCGGAGCTGATGAGCTTTATCCGCAGCTATGCCGCCGAAAACGGCTTCAGGCGCATAGAGCTCGATATGTGGGAATTCAACCGCGGCGCGCTGGAATTCTACGAGGCAGCGGGGTTCAGTACATACCGCAGGTATATGTGCTGTGAGCTCCCCGGCGATCAACAGTAACAAAACTCCCCCGGACACGTTTCAGTGGTTTCGGGGGAGTTTTCCGTTTTGGGTTTGTAATGAGCGGGGTTGTACCTGCGGGCGCTCTGTTCAATTGAAAATTGTTGAATTGCTGTTTTCTGACACCCGCGATCGTTACATCACGATTTGCACTAAACCCCTCCGCCTCGCTGCGCCCGGCGCCTCCATTAACCCCGCGAAGCGGCTGCGCGCAAACTCAGAAGCCGAGTATCTTTGTGAAATCTTCGGCGATCTTTTCTTCCAGTTCAACGGCAGCCTGTCTCTCGGCGCCGGTAGTGGTGAAGTAAGCTTTTATCTTGGGCTCCGTTCCGGATGGACGGATGATAACGCTTGCGTGGTCGGGCAGCTTGAAGGTGAGCACTTCCGACTTGGGCAGCGTGAGCATGGTCTTTGTGCCGGTGGTGTTGTCGATGGAAGTACCTGCTGCGTAATCCTCAAATGTGAGCACGTCCAGACCGGCGATCTTCTTGGGTGTATCTGCGCGGAGACCCGCCATTATCTCTGCCATGCGCTCCATGCCGGCAGCGCCTTCGCAGGTGAAGGACTTCTGTGCGTGATAGAACACGCCGTACTTCTTGTAGAGTTCTTCTCTTGCCTTGATGAGCGAGATGCCCTTTGTGCGGTAGTATGCAGCCATTTCGCATATAAGCATAGAAGCGACAACTGCGTCCTTATCGCGTACATACGAGCCCGCGAGGTATCCGTAGCTTTCCTCAAATCCGAAGATGAAGCGGTCTTCCTCGCCCTTGTCCTCGAGGAACCCTATCTGTTCACCGATGAACTTGAATCCGGTGAGGACTTCTATCAGCTTTACGCCGTACTCATCGGCGATCTTCCTTGCGAGGTCGGTGGAAACGATAGTCTTGACAGCAACGGGCTCTTCGGGCATGGTGCCGAGCTTTGTCCTTTCGGAGCAGATATATTCGAGAAGCAGCGCGCCGACTTCATTTCCGGTGAACAGAACATATCCGCCGTTGTCGGAGGGCACTGCGATACCTACGCGGTCGCAGTCGGGGTCGGTAGCGAGAAGAAGGTCGGGCTTTACTGTCTCACAGAGTTTGAGACCGAGGCTGAGCGCTTCTTTTATCTCGGGGTTCGGGAACGGGCAGGTAGTGAAGTTTCCGTCGGGGTTTTCCTGTTCGGGAACGACAGTCACGCTTTCGATGCCGATCCTTTTGAGTATCGCTCTTACGGGCTTGTTGCCTGTGCCGTTGAGCGGTGTATATACGACCTTCAGTCCGCTTGCGGGAACGAGGTCGGAGTGTATGCCCTGCTTGCTCACTTCATCGAGGTAAGCATCGATAACGCTCTGCGAGATGATATTTATCATGCCGGTGCGTATCGCTTCATTGTAATCAACGGTCTTTGCACCGGTGAACATATCCACCGAATTGATATTTTTGAGAACTATTTCGGCTGCGTCAAGGGTGAGCTGGCAGCCGTCGGGTCCATATACCTTGTAGCCGTTGTACTTTGCGGGGTTGTGCGAGGCGGTGATCATGATGCCGGCGCTGCACTTATGTGCTCTTACGGCGTAGGAAAGCATGGGCGTAGGCATGAGCTCGGAGTAGATATATACCTTTATGCCGTTTGCTGCGAGGACAGAAGCCGCCTGCTTGGCGAAAACATCGGACTTGATCCTGCTGTCGAAGGAGATAGCCACGGAAGGTTCGGAGAATACTTCCTTGACGTAATCTGCAAGACCCTGTGTAGCGCGTCTTACGGTATAGACGTTCATGCGGTAGCTGCCAGCGCCGATAACACCGCGCAGACCGCCCGTGCCGAATTCAAGGTCACGGTAGAAGCGGTCGAGTATCTCATCATCCTTGCCCGCTATCGAATCGAGCTCGGCTTTGAGATCGGGATCGTCAACTGCTTTTTCGCACCAGAGAGCATAAAGTTCTTTCTCATTCATATTGATCACCTCATATATATATTTGCGGGCTTGCAGCCCGCATCTTGTATCGCGCCGCTGCCGTACGGCAAACGCACGGAAACAGCCGCGATCGTTATTGAATATCTGTCATTTGGCACATTTGCCGGTATAGCAGAAACGCCGCGCCGCGATCAACGCAGCGCGGCAGAAAGTTCTGTCAATCATTGTAATACTCGTCGTAATTGACGAGTTCATCGAGCAGCTTGGGTATCTGTTCGTCCATAGTCTCATCGGGGAACTGACAGGTACCGACAGCCTTGTGTCCGCCGCCGCCGTATTTCAGCATGAGCCTGCCGACATTGACATGGGACGTTCTGTTCAGCACGGAATATCCGCACGCACAGCTGCATCCTCTGCCGCCTCGTCCCGAAACTATCCATGCGGATATGTTCTGATCGGGATAAAGGCTGTATATCAGGAACCTGTTGCCGGAATATATCGGGTCAACGCCTCTGAGGTCGGAGATGATAACATCCTTTTCGACCCTTGTGTGCGCCTTTACCATTTCCTTGAATTTTTCGGTCTGCTGATAATACACCTCGATGCGTTCCTTTACATCGGGGAG
>CAMVPV010000313.1 GCA_947169455.1 uncultured Clostridia bacterium
CGCTGCTTCAGAAGGAAAGCGGCGTGGTATCACAGGGGAACTGCGGTTCCGCGATAATAAGATCAAGATCTACCGAAGCAGGCATCGCAAAATGGATACACCACACCAACAGCCTGTGCGCCTGGCGCTCCGATGTGAAGCAGCTGCGCGCCTATGCCGATCATTCCGAGGAAGCGATGATATGGCTGCTCAACCGCGCGGGTCTTACGAAGGAGACCGTATACGGCGACGGCAGCAAGGTCGATAATAACAAGGACAGCGCAAGGCTCCTGAACGACGGCGACAAGCTATGCGCATTCATCAGCACCAGCGGAGATTTCACAGGTCTGTGGCGCGACCGCGGCAATACATACGATTACGGAGATGAACACTGCTATTTCTGGGCGCCGTGGATAGGTCCCAAGCCTCTCAACGTCGGACACGCCCTCCGCAAGGTCATCGACAGAGTGCAGTCGGAGCACCCCGGATTAAAAACATACTTCTCCACGCCCGCAGTCAAGCTCATTACCGAGAACGGCAGGGCAGCGGGAGTCATCGCAAAGAACAGCGACGGCGAATATATCCGCTTCAATGCTTCAAAAGCGGTCATTCTCGCATCGGGCGACTACACGAACAACCCCTCGATGGTAAAGCGCTGGTGTCCCGATATCGCCGATTTTGACAAGAAGCAGTTCGGCAAGACCGGCGACGGGCATATCCTCGCGATGAGCGCGGGCGGCGTTATGGAAAACACCGGTCACACCAAGATGATGCACGATTTTGATTCGGCTCTGATGTTCGAGGAACCGTTCCTCTACCTCAATATGAACGGCGAACGCTTCACTAATGAATACACCGGATTTGTATATATGGGCAACCTGCTGAAATATCAGCCTGCCTACAAGGGAAGTATGCTCGACGCCGACCACAAGGACGGCTCAAAGGGCTGGTACTGCACCATATACGACAGTGACTACATGAACTGGGGTGCGGATGAATTTGTTGATCGTCCTGTTCCGCCGGCGGTAATGGAAAAATTCATTCCCGGCGCTGTGGAAAAACCGCAGGGAGTGTTCAAGAACCTCATCGACCTGCACAGGTGCGATACTCTCGAACAGCTCGCGCAGGAGCTCGATATCCCGTTCGACAGGATGAAAGCATCTATCGACCGATACAACGAGCTCTGCGAAAAGGGCTGCGACACCGATTTCGGCAAGCCCGCAAAGTATATGCATAAGATCGGAAAAGCACCGTTCTGGGGCGCAAGGAAGCATATCAGGGTTTCCGCAGAGGTATCGGGTATCATCACAAACGAGAACGGACAGGCACTCGGCACAGACGGCAGACCTGTACCCGGTCTTTACTGCGTCGGCAATCTCGGCGGCGGCTTCTACGGCGGCAGCGATTATCCGTTCCATCAGACGGGGCTTTCGCTCGGCAGATGCTACACCTTCGGAATGATCGCCGCTAAGCACGCGCTCGGTATATTATAATTTGTGCAGGAGGTGAAGGTCATGGTCAGCTTAGTTACATCAGATAACTGTTATGAGATAGGTAGCCCTGACTTTCTTCACTCATTCTTTTCAACCGTTGCATATCACCTTGAGGATAAGAAGTGGGGAAACCGCTATCCGTGCATAATGAATGACCTGTACGGCGGTGAATTGCCCGCAGAAAAGATACCGCAGGCTCTCGCAGAATTACAGGAAATATGTGAGAAACTTAAAAGCTATACTCCCGACAAGGTGATATGGGATATCGGCGACCTCAGCAAAAGACCGCCGTGGGGAGACAATATCAGTGAAGATATAACAGATCTTTCAGATTATTTCGTGACAAGTGACGGGGAAGATCTTATCGGGGTCTTCATGAACGCATTGCACAGGGCGCAGGAGACCGGCGCACCGCTAAAAATCGAAATGATGTGATATAAGAAACGATACCGCTCTGCTCCCGAAAAAGCAGAACGGTATCGTTTTATTTCTGCAAAGCCGCCATCTGTACACCGTTATCCGTTTTCTTCTCGAATATCGGCGAAAGGCACTGGAGAAGCGGCGCGAATGCCGCCGAGCCGAGCGCCGTCAGAAGCTGTTCCCTGTTCAGCGCGGCAGTAGAGAAGATCTTTCCGAGCGGCGGGTAATACACCGCCCCGAAAAGCACCGCTGCCGATATCACCACCGCTCCCACAAGCTTCAGATTATTGAAGTACGGCACCGTGAAAATGTTCTTCTTCTCGGATTTGCACTCGAATACGTGCAGAAGCTGCGATACGACCAGCGTCACGAGCGCACCGGTCCGCGCCGCATCTATGTCGCCGCCCATGTTCGTAATGATCGTGAACGCCGCAAGCGTACACAATCCTATCAGTATCCCCCGGAAAATTATCTTCGTGATGAGCCCGCCCGAGAAAAAGCTTTCATCCTTGCTGCGCGGCGGCTCTTTCATGCAGCTCATATCGACAGGCTCCACGCCGAGCGCTACCGCCGGCAGACCGTCCGTAACGAGATTTACCAAAAGTATCTGCGCGGGCAGGAGCACCATCGGCATTCCCATAAGGATCCCGAGGAACATCGTGAGCACCTCGCCTATGTTGCAGGATAACAGATAACGCACGAATTTGCGGATATTGGCGTATATCCCCCTGCCCTGCGCGACCGCATTCACGATAGTTGCGAAATTGTCATCGAGCAGCACCATATCCGCAGCCTCGCGGGTGACATCCGTTCCGGTCAGTCCCATAGCCACGCCGATATCTGCCTCTTTTACAGCGGGCGCGTCGTTCACGCCGTCGCCTGTCATCGTGACGATATTCCCTGCTCGCTTGAATGCCCTGACTATCCGCAGCTTGTCGGCGGGCGTAACCCGTGCGAATACCGATATCCTTCCGAGCTTATCATCGAGCTCGCTGTCTGTCATTGCGGATAGCTCCGCACCGTCTGCTGCGATATCTCCTGCACGCATTATCCCTGCGCTCCCTGCAACAGCC
>CAMVPV010000314.1 GCA_947169455.1 uncultured Clostridia bacterium
TGCGGTAAAGCAGCTTTCGCGCTGTAAAAGCGCCCGGTCATATCTATAAAGCTGCGTTATTCTTCTTCTCCGGTGTTTTCTTCGGAGTCTCCGTTTCTGCCGTCATCACCGTTATCATTATCGCGGGCATTGCTCCTGCCTTCGCCGTCTTCACCGGTCTCTTCATCCCTGATGAGGTTTCCGGAAGCGTCCTTCCTGCATACGGGGCAGGTCTCGGGCAGGTGTGATTTTTTGTAATATCCTATGCCGCCGACCTCGCAGTCGCCGTTGGCGAGCAGACCGGTATCCGCACAGAAGTAGTATTCCTCAACGTCCTTGCACTCGGGAAAATCATACCGCGCGCCGCGCTCGGCAATGTCTCCGAAGATGTTCTTCCACACCTGCGAGGAATGGTAGTATGTATCCGGTTCGACGGGCTTGTTGCCGTCCTCGTAGCCATACCATACACCGCTCACGTAATCGGGCGTGCATGCAACGAACAGCAGATCGACCCAGTTCTGTGTAGTACCGGTCTTGGCTGCAACGGGCGTGTGGTCGAGCCTTGCATAGGCGCCGGTGCCGTGTTCGCCGTCAACCACCCTCTGCATCATCTTGTTCATGATGTAAGCGGTATCAGGACTTATCGACTGTATCGGTGTGTAGCTGTGTTCGAGCACGAGCTCGCCGTCGGGACCCTCCACGCGGTAATACGATGTGGGCTTGTAATATTTTCCGAGGTTGCCGAACGGCTGATATGCAGCCACGAGCTCTTTGAGGTAAACGCCGTTCGAGAGCGCACCTACCGCCATGGGCGAAAGATGTGTGTCGCGCACGGTATCGAGCGTGGATATCTGGAACTTGTTCTGCACGAACGAGAACAGCTCAGAGGGACCTTCGATCTCGGCAAGCTGTGCGGGAATGGTGTTCAGCGAGCGTTCGAGCGCCTGTACCATGGTGTAGTTCTCGTAATCCCATGCGCTGTCGGCTTCATCGGTGCTGTAGTTCTTAGGCCACTGGCGCTTTTCAAGCGGATTGTTCTCGTCCTCAATCTCGATAGGTGCATTTTCCATGAGGGTTGACCAGTTGATGAGGTCGTGTTCTATACCGTAGCTATATACGGACAGCGGCTTGAAGCATGAACCGGGCTGACGGGTGGACATCGTAGCGATGTTCCATACGTTGGAGCCGGACTTTTCGCCGATCTTTCCGGCAACAGCGAGGATATTGCCCTGATAGTCCATTGCGATGAACGCCGCCTGCGGGGGGTCGTTGAGGACATGATCGGAAAATGTGGTGTAGTCGCGGAACTTCTTTTCGATCTCCATCTGCATCTCAACGTTGACAGTGGAATATATCTTGTAGCCGCCGTTGTAGAGCTTGTCGCTCGCTTCTTCATATTCGATGCCGTAAACATCCATGAATTCGCGTGTGACGTCATCGATGACCATATCGGTGAACCAGCTCTGTATGCCGTTTTCGTTGGTGGAATATTCATTTGCGACCGTTTCGCCGCGTGCGAGGAAACCGACGTCCTCATTGCAGGCTGCTTCGTACTCGTCCTCGGAGATAGCGCCGTATTCGAGCATATTTGAGAGCACGACCTTCTGACGTTTGAGACAGCCCTCGGGGTTCGCCCACGGATTGAGACCGTTGGGGTCTTTCGGGATAGCAGCGAGGCAGGCGCCCTGTGCAACGGTGAGCTCTCCGACGTGCTTTCCGAAATATTTCAGTGAAGCTGCTTCAACGCCGGCGGTCTTTCCGCCGAAGCCTATGTAGTTGAGGTAAGCTTCGAGTATCTTGTCCTTGGTACAGTACTGTTCAAGCTGACCGGCGCGTATGATCTCGCGCATCTTTCTGTCCCAGTTGGGGCTGTCGTCGCCGGTGACGTTTTTGATGAGCTGCTGTGTGATAGTGGAACCGCCCTGGCGTCCGCTCCACATTTTGAGTATCTCATTGACGAACGCACCGAAGGTACGTTTCCAGTCAACGCCGCTGTGCTCGTAGAAGCGCGCATCCTCGGTATATACGAATGCTTCGCGCACATACTGCGGAACGGTATCGAGCGCGACGGGTATCCTGTCGGCGTTGCGGCTCAGCTTTTCGAGCTCTACTACCGCACCGTTCTCATCGTATCCATATACGAAAGTGGTGTAGGATTCATCGAGGTTATCAAGGTTGATGTCTATTGTCGTGTTCTCGACGAACCGCACGACATAAACGGTAAGTGCGGCGGCGAGTATCGAGCCGGTGATGAGCACTATCAGCAGCAGTGACAGAAGCACCGTGCCGATAACGGCAAAGGTCTTCTTTATCGGGTTGACCTTTTTCTTTTTCTTTCTGCGTTTATTGGAATGACCGCGTGCTTTTCCGGCTCGGGCGGCCTTTTCGGGATATTCGGACATATCTCTGTCTTCTCTGTTCAATTTATATCCTCCGTTCGGAAGACCCGCGAATGGGGTCTGAGTGATCAAATGCACATATATAGTGATTATATCATATATTTCTGTAAATGTTAAGTGATTTTGCTGTTTTTGTCCGAATTGCTCTATTTTTATCCCTGCAAGCCTTCAAAATCATTGATATTGACAAATATGCGGGCGGGGCTGCCCGCTGTCTTATGAGCATACTTCTGTAAAATGATGATCCGGACAGGATCACTGAAGATCATGTCCGGATCATTATGTGCTGAGAAAAAATATAAGGATCTCACGACTTTGGGTGTGTAGGTGTGTAAACGGTGCAGATGCGCGGTTTGAGCGCGCGTATGGCAGTGTATCAAAGGTGTGCGTTTTGATAATATGTTACTGTATATAGTATAATAATATCTCAATACTTATCTATGTACTTTGTATCTTCATACCCTTTATTCATCAAATATGTAACCATTTTATCCAAGTGCTTTTTCCAAAACGTTCTAACCCAATTTCTTCCACCGAACAACTTAACAGACAACAAACAAACAACA
>CAMVPV010000315.1 GCA_947169455.1 uncultured Clostridia bacterium
ATACTGCGGCGAACGGCATAATAAACGAGGACCGCATACTCAATATAATATCGAACAACCTCGCAAACGTAAAGACTGCCGGCTATAAGGCGGATACAGCCATCCCCACGACCTTTGCGGAAAAGCTGCTGATGATAAACGGCAGGCAATCCGAAACGGGAACTATCCGCTACCGCACGATAGAGGAAACATATACATCGCTGGAGCAGGGAACTATCCGCCAGACCGATTCCCCGCTCGATATAGCCATACTCGGTCCGGTCTATTTCAATATCGAGCGCTATCCGGACGGCATGGTGCTGCTGACAAAGGACGGTCAGTTCGATATCGATGACGAGGGCGACCTTGAGCTCGGAAATATCGGAAAGGTGCTCGACCAGGACGGCAACCGCATAAATCTCGGCACGGACGACTTCTATGTGGATGACCGCGGAGTTATATTCACGAACGACGGCCGCGAGATACAGCTCGGGCTGACATATATCGAGGAACAGGACGACGTTGAGAAGATAGGCGACAATCTGTTCTCGCCGTACGGGGGGATAGTGAGAGGAAATATCCCCGAGGACACCGAGTTCATGGTGCGGCAGGGCTGGTATGAGCGCTCCAACGTCGATGTTGCGGACGAGATGATAAAGGCGCTCGACGCGAACAACTGCTTCTCGGCAAATCTGCAGGCGCTTCAGATAATGAACAGCATCAATCAGATAGCCTGCAACGATCTGCTGAAACGCGGGTGAGCTTAGCCGCCTGTGCGGTGTCGGGGAGGCTCCGTCCCCCTGATGTCAATGAAAAATAAGAATACTGTTCAGAAACAAACGCTGTCGTTGATGAGCATCTTTGATACATAAACGACGCGAGAGGATATGCGATATGGGAAGAATAGGATATCATACGGCTGCATCAGCCGTTATAGGCTATCAGATGGGTCTTGACGTTACATCAAATAACCTCGCCAACGTGAATACCACGGGTTTCAAGAAAGAGGGCGCGACCACCGCGGGCTTCAAGGCGTCGCGCGCGGACTTCGCCGACCTGATATATACCAAGCGCAACAACCGCATCGAAGAGGTGCAGACGGGTCACGGCGTAAAGGTCGATAAGACGACCATGATGTACGAACAGAGCATCATCAAGGATACCAACAGGCAGCTTGACTTCGCCGCGCTCGATGACGGCTTCTTTGCCGTGAGCAATGCGCGCACGGGCGAGATAAGATATACCAAGGACGGCGCTTTCTATATCAACGTGGAGGACGGCACCCTGCGCGATTCAAACGGCGGATATGTGCTCGGCTATGACGGTGAGCAGATAGCTGTTCCGTATGAAAATGATTTTGTGGATTATGATGCACTGCTGCCTATGGTAGGCGTGTATAAATTTGACAATCCCTACGGACTTGACCAGAAGGGTCTGAACTACTTCGAGGCTACCCCGATCAGCGGCGAAGCGGTCGCGGACAGGACAGCCAAGAAGAAGCAGGGATACCTTGAAATGTCATCGACGAGCATAGCGAACGAAATGTCTGAGGTGATAGAGTACCAGAGGGCTTTTCAGCTTAATACGAATATGGTCAAGCTGCATGACGAGCTCGAGCAGAAGATAAACAGTCTGAGATGACAGCTGTGCCGTTTTGTGCATGAGATCAACGGCATAATCAAGATTCGGAGGAGATCACTTTGGCAGTGAACAATGTAGAAAATCTCAATGCTGCGCAGCTCGACACCCTGAAGGAGATCGGCAACATAGGGCAGGGGAATGCCGCCAGCGCTATGGCAGATATGATGGGAAAGTTCGTGGATGTGTCCGTTCCCGTTGTGCGGCTGCTCAATTTTGAGGATACGGTCAATTTCATCGGCGGCGCGGAAAATACGGTGATAGGAATAGTATTTACCCTCAGCGGCGATATAAACGGTATGCTTCTGCACGTTCTCAAAGAATCAGTGGCGAACACGATACTGCACACAGTCACCGGAACAGAGAACAAGGAACTGACAGACTTCAGTGAGATGGATATGTCCTGTCTCCAGGAAATAGGAAATATCCTTGCGGGGTCGTACATAAATGCGATAGCCTCGCTCACGGGTCTTTCGATAAATATATCCGTTCCGAACGTCATGGTGGATATGGCGGGCGCGATACTGAGCATACCTGCGGTAGAATTTGCCAAGATAGGAAACAAGGTATTGCTGATAGATGACAATTTCATCATAGACAAGACGGAACTGCTCAGCGATATTCTTCTTGTTCCGGACGTAAAGTCGCTTTCGGTATTATTTTCAAAGCTGGGAGTAGAGAACTGATGGGTGTAATAAATGTTGGAATAGCCGATCTTAATATAGCGAAAAATCCCGATGTCCTCGCCACTTACGCGCTCGGCTCATGCGTGGGTATCTGTCTGTATGACGAGAGGATAAAGCTTGCGGGTCTGGCGCATATAATGCTGCCGTGGAGCAGCGAGTCGTCCGTGCCGGGCGACAATATGTGGAGATATGCCGATACGGGCATAAATGAGCTTATCTCCAGGATGTGCCGCAACGGTACATCGGTGAACAAGCTGACCGCAAAGATAGCGGGCGGCGCACAGATGTTCAAGGCGAAGTCTGCCGTTTTCAATATCGGTGAGAGAAATGTCGATGCGGTGAAGAAGGTGCTCACAGCGTACAGGATACCTATCATCGCCGAGGAGACCGGAAAGAACTTTGGGAGGACAGTTTTCTTCTACAGCGATACCGGTCTTATGGAGATACGCGCAGCTACCAAGCAGACTATAACTGTATGACGGCAGACAGTCCGCTGTCTGTAACGATCAAAAGAATATGGAAATATCCGCGTTTGTTCATTATCGGACAAGCGCGGATATTATTATACCACTACCCACAACTTAAGCGTAAAACGCGGCGTAAGCCGCGAGTAAAGTTT
>CAMVPV010000316.1 GCA_947169455.1 uncultured Clostridia bacterium
TCAAAACAAGTAAAGATAAGAAAACAACCAACAATAGCCGGCTGCGAGGAAAAACTATCATAAATCCACCAACAAGCAGAAAAAAAGCCGGATGAGAGGAACAATTGACAAACATCAATTGAGCGAAGCCGCAAAAAGCAGATTTGTTGAAATTGGGTATTGCAATTGCGGAAAAGATGTGATATAATGTTAAGCGGATATTTTTATCCGCATACAGTGAAAAAAGAACAGGAGGGATACAAATGGGAATAGTACAGATAATCTGCGGCGTAGTGCTCATACTTGCGGGGATATTCCTCATCGTGATAACACTCATGCAGTCCGAAAAACAGCAGGGCATGACCTCTGCGATAAGCGGCTCCAACAATGACAGCTTTTATGGCAAGAACAGCGCCAACACCCGCGAAAAGGCTCTCGAAAGACTTACAAAGATGATCACCGCGATATTCTTCATCACTGCGGTAGCTGTCAACGTTATGGCGGCTCTCGCTTCAAAGGGACAGTGATCCGCGTTGATCCCGGACGAAAGGGGCGTTTGCCGTGGCAGAAACATCTGAGATCTACAGAACCAGGATACAGTGCATACTGAAACAGAACGACCGCAAGTGCGTTCCGTTCAAAGAGCTCTACTCAAAATGCAGGGGCAAGCACCCGCGTCCCGAGGTGTTCAAGGAGGCTCTCGCCGGACTGAAAAAGGAAGGCGTGGTTTTCGAGCGCCGCAACGGGTTCGTTCTGTGCGCCTCCTACGGGATATACCGCGCCGAGGTCGCACGGGTGAACCGCACCTTCGGCTTTCTGAAAAAGGACGACGGCACAGAGGTGTTCGTCCCCGGTAAATTCCTGAAGGGCGCCATGCCCGGAGATATCGTCCTCGCAAGGGATATCCGCACCCCCGGCAGGGATGCCGCGGAGCCGGGTCTTTCCCCCGACGGCGAAGTGATAAAGATCATCGAGGAGAAATTCTCACAGTTCTCGGGGACTGCCGAAAAGATCAACGGCAGGATGTATGTACGCCCCGATACGCTCACCAAAGAGGCTCTCGCGGTGAGTTCAATGGCGGTGAAGGCTCACGAGGGCGAAAAGGTGCTCGCGGAGATAAGCTCGCGCGGGGAACGCCATGCCGAACACAAATGCCGCATCACCGCGATATTCGGCGACGCCGCCCGCGCAGAGAGCAGCGCGGAGGCTATGCTGTGCCTGAACGGGATCGAAACAATTTTCCCCGAGGAAGTACTCGCGGAGGCAAAGGAGATCGGCGGCATGACCGTCACCGCGAAGGATACCGAGCGCAGGCTCGACCTCAGGGACAAGCCCATATTCACGATAGACGGCGCAGACACGAAGGATATCGACGATGCCGTATCGGTGGAACGCACCGATAACGGATATCTGCTCGGCGTCCACATCGCCGATGTTTCCCACTACGTAAAGCCCGGCAGCGCCCTCGATGAGGATGCGATGCGCCGCGGCACATCGGTATATTACGCCGACAAGGTGATACCGATGCTCCCGAAGGAGCTCTCCAACGGGATATGCTCGCTCAATCCGGATGAGGACAGGCTCGCGTTTTCCTGTCTCGCAAAGCTGGATGATAAGGGCGGCATAATATCGTTCAAATTCAGCAAATCCGTTATACGCTCCCGCGTAAAGGGCGTATATTCCGAAATAAACAAGATACTCGCCTGCCGTGAGAACGGCGGTGAGGTGCCCGCTGACATAGCGGAGAAATACAAGGGTCTGGAGGATATCATCTTCCTGATGGAGGAGCTTGCGGACAAGCTGACCGCCAACAAGCTGAAACGCGGCGCTCCGCAGATAGATTCCCCCGAGTGCAAGCTGATACTCGACGAGAACGGCACCTGCACCGATGTTATCCGCCGCGAACGCGGAAAAGCCGAGGTCATCATAGAGGAGTTCATGCTGACCGCCAACACCTGCGCGGCAAAGCTTGCAAAGGAAAAGGCTGTTCCCTTCGTTTACCGTGTGCACGAGGATCCGTCGCCCGAAAAGATAGAGGAACTGAAGGACACCGTTATAAGGCTCGGGCTGCCGCTGCCGAAGTTTTCGAGCGTTAAGCCGCGCCACCTTGCGGATATCCTCGAAAGTGCGAAGGACAAGCCCTGTGCGCTGCTGATAAACAATACGGTGCTGCGCTCGATGGCAAAGGCGAAGTATGCCGATGAACCGCTCGGGCATTTCGGTCTGGTGCTCAAGGATTATTGTCATTTCACCTCGCCGATAAGGCGCTACCCCGACCTTGCGGTGCACAGGATACTCACCGATCTGTGCTACAACAAGATGCCGGAAAAGCTCATCGTCAAGAGATACGCCGCTTTTGCGAACGAAGCCGCATCGGTATCGAGCGAGTGCGAGCTGCGCGCCATGCGCACCGAGCGCGACTGCGAGGACTGCTACATCGCGGAGTATATGCACGCTCACCTCGGTGACGAATTCGACGGCATGATCTCATCCATGACCGAGTACGGATTTTACGTGCAGCTCCCGAACACCATAGAGGGCTTTATCCGTGCGGAAAATCTTCCCGGCAGCGGGTACGAGTTCGACGGACATTTCACTCTCATGCGGAACGGTCAGAAGGCGTACTCAGTCGGCGATGCCATCCGCGTGGTATGCTCCGGTGCGGAAGTATCCTCCGGCAGGGTGGATTTTTCCCCTGTTCCCTGAACAGTATTGTTCCTTGAACAGTATCGTTCCTTGAACAGTATCGTTCTTTTGAACCGGAACATTTTCATGATATCTCAGTAAACCTTCCTCCCGGGGCTGACGGTTTTTTCCGTCGGCTCCGAGGAGGCGTTTTCGTTTATTGTCCCCCGATAAAGCACTCCCCTTTCTTCAAAAAATGATCGCAATGCTTTGCATCACCTCCTCCTTCCTCATCGTTTTTGTTCG
>CAMVPV010000317.1 GCA_947169455.1 uncultured Clostridia bacterium
TTGTGAAGTTCTAATGTTTTACAGTATTTGTCCATGATATTTCTCCATTTATAATTGCATCTTCCCTGTTATTCAGATCATACTATCTCGGCAAACACGCCCTCCAGCGATGCCAGAAAAGCCTTCTGAACATCTATTATCAGCAGTGCTTCTTTCATGATGATCCACTTATCCCTTTCATGTTCGTTTCACGGCATCATAGCTGTATTTCGCCCGAAATTATCCCGTCTATGAATGCATTGATATCCCCGGCGGCTTCTGACGGTTCCTCGAATTCCGGCTCGCAGCCCCCGACAACGCTGCCGTTTTCCGTATCTATCGCATAATATGAATATTCACCATCGACCGAAAGGAAGATCGGCAGATGCCTGTCCCAGAACGATACTATGCTGCTTTCACTGTCACTGTCCCATTCAAGGCTCAGCCTTTCAAATTCGTTCCACTGAAAGCCCTCCTCCTGCGGGAGATAATCCCCCGGCGTGAGGAACCATTTGTCCGCAGTGCTGTTTTCACATTTTTTTATCCTGCTTATGAACTCATACCACTGCTCCGGCACATCATATCTTCTTGTTATTTCCTCGGGCAGCTCCGTCTTTTCCGTATCAGTCACGACATTCCAGCCGTTGGCTTCTGCCCATTCAACAAATCTTTCAAGCATATCATTTCTCCTTGATCCGTTTTATCCCATAATGTGCCGTTTCCCGCCATTACCGGCAGCGGCGCATTCTTACAGTGCATCCTTAGGGCAGTTCTTTACACATTCCATGCACAGTATGCATTCTGTGCCGTTCGCCCTTTTTCTTGTGTTGTCGGTCACATCTACATCCATCGGACATACCCGCCTGCATTTTCCGCAGGAGATACATTTGTCCTTGTCGCATTTTACACGTATCAGCGAAAAATAGCTCATTGGTTTCAGAAATACCGTGATCGGACAGACATATTTGCAGAAAGCGCGGTTATCCCTGAAAGCAAACGCCAGTGCTGTGCCGACCGCATAATACAGGACATTTCCGGCAATGAACGCTATGAACATGATGCGTTCGATATTCGCCGCTTTTGCAAGGAACAGCGCCGCCACGAATATGAGCGAAGCCGCAAAGGTCACGTATCTTATCCAGCCTATCTTCTTTCTCGGTGCGGACGGCACCTTATACGGCAGGAGATCGAGCACCATCGCCGTCCAGCAGGCATATCCGCACCACCCGCGCCCGAATATGAGCGGTCCGAATATCTTTGCAACGGCATAATGTATGGTCGCCGCTTCAAACACACCCGTGAAAAGGTAGTACCAGAAGCCTTCTATCTGCATATTTTCATTGCATATCACTCCGAGATAGACAAGCATATACAGGCCGACAAGCAGCTGAACGACGCGCCGTGCGTGCTTGTATTTTATTTTCATCAGAAAAGTACCGAGCGATACGGATATACCGATATAGGAAAAATTGAACAGATAGAACAGGTTATCCTTCGTCAGCCACAAAGTCACCGCGACAGTTTCAAATATCAGAAGCATTATCAGCGGGACTGCATATTCTTTCAGTTTTTTCATTCATACCTCCGGAACGGCGCACGGCTGCTGTTTCTGTGTGATACTTTTCTCCGGTACAGGCATCATGCCGCACATATCCAAAAGCCGGCTCCATATTATTGATATTTCAGTTCATCATTTCAGAAATCTTTCCGGCACATCATACCCGTATGCACGCAGTTTTTCTGCGTAGCTGCGGTCGGAGAGCCGCCGTTCGGATTCTTCCATATACTTCCTGTTCTCACGCTCCGCCGCACCCGACTTGTTCTTTATCAGCAGCGTGATGAAGTATATCATACCGAAAAAGCCGAATACCGCCATTGCGAGCATCAGCAGCCTGTTGACGGTGAACAGTGCATAGCACAACGCTCCGGCAAGCGTGAATGCAAGACAGACCAGCACTCCTTTTATCTGAGCAGAGGTGTTCGATGTCACCGGAACGAGCCCCTCCGCGGCAGGTTCCCGCAGCTGCCTTTCAAGGTACTCGGCACCGCAGCTTCTGCAGGTGACTATCGGACTGCCGTAGCCCCATGTATTGCAGTCTATACGCTGCTTTGCCCCGCAGCTCGTGCAGGCGGATTCTATAAAAGATATACTCATATTTGATCATCCTTTACCGATCTGTAATAATCAAGCGTCGGAAAACTGTGTCCGAGGCAGTTCAGCAGATACCGCTCCGAAAGCACGGAAAGCGTTCCGAGCGTTTTTCCCTTCAGCCCGAAGGAAAAGCATTTTTCAAGGTCGGTAAGGCAGATATACCTCACCGTATGCAGGAGCGTCCTGTCCAGCACAAAGCAATCCGCGGGATCCTTCACGCGGTCATGCGAAAAATGCCGAGTGCAGAGGAGTATCCCCTCATCCAGGAGAAAATACATCCTGTCCGCAATGAATTCCGCACAGATATCACACCCCACGAGACGCGGCATGAATCCCGCACAGCAGGCGAAGCGCAGCTCGAATATGCTTTTCAGCAGTACGGGGTCGCGTCCGCCGTTCGCAAGGAAGTGGAATATGTTCAGCACCAGCCGCATGGCCTCCTTCGCGGGCTGCTCCGACATCACCGCGTATTTCAGCACCTCCGCGATATAGGACGCGAGTGCAAGGCGCTCTATGTCGGTGCGCATACCGTAGAAGATATCCACAGGTTCGCTGCTGTTTAGATAATACCGTCCGCCGCGGCTGCTCATGCAGAACGATGCATACGCGAACATCTGCGCAGATGCGCTGTTCTTGGCGTTTATCCTGCGCACGCCCTTCGCGAATACATCCATATACCCCATATCATCGGTAACTATACCGAGCAGGCGGTCATTCTCACCGGTGTCCTTCACCGATACCACCACTCCGCGAACCGTAACAAGCATTTCTATCGC
>CAMVPV010000318.1 GCA_947169455.1 uncultured Clostridia bacterium
ATCACCATTTTCCTTATCCCGGAGGTGCGCAGTCGCACACTCCCGCAGAGACCGTTCCTGACATCCGTCCGGACGGGCATATCCTCCGGTGTATCGGGTATCACCGTTTCATATTCGGAAAAACCGTATTCGAGCAGCTCGACCGCCTTTGCGGATGCATTATCCTCATCAGGAGCGCCTATCACTGCCGCGATATACGTATCTCCGTTTCTTTCTGCGGTCTCGGCAGCATAGAACCGCTGCTGTTTCCCGCTGCCTGTAAAACCCGCCTTGAATCCCTTTGAGCCTTTCAGCTTCACGGCAGCAGGATTTGAATTCACGAGCTGCACCTCGCCGCCACGAAGATAGGTGAGCCGTGTCGTGAACATCTCCGTGCATATATCATGCTTTGCAAGCTCGGACATGAGCCTTGCGGTATCATAAGCGGTCGTGTAGGAACCGTCCGCCTCGTATCCGCTCGAATTCACATAAAATGTATCGTTCATGCCGAGTGACTCCGCACGGCTGTTCATCATATCCGTGAATACTTCCTCGCTGCCCGCTGCCGCCTCCGCGATAACAACGGCGGCATCGTTCGCATTTCCTATTATAACGGCGGTCAGCAGATCGGAAAGTGTGATCTTCTCGCCCGGCATCAGCCATATCTGCGCTCCCTGCATGGAATTAGCCCTCTCCGAAACCGTGAGCAGTTCATCCATACGGAGCATATCGTCCTCGACCGCTTCTTCCGCAAGCAATATCGTCATCAGCTTGCACAGGCTGCCGCAGGGCAGCTTCACACGGGAATCATCCTCGTAAAGCACCGTTCCAGTTTCCGCCTCTGCAAGCACCATCCCTATCCCTTCAGTGCATTCCGTCCCCGATGCAGCGCCGCCGCACATAAAGGCAGACAATACCCCGGCGATGACAGCACAGAATATCCTTTTTATACTCATAGCACAATGATCCTTTCGGAAATATTCTTCAAGGATTATTATGCCTTATACCGCGCCGGTTATGTATCGGGATCAGTAATCGAAGCTGCTGCCTCCGATGAATTCCCTTATCAGTGAATTTTCAGGCACCATATCGCTGCTCAGCGGATGGAGCTCATACAGGAACTTCATTATATCCTCGTAATTCTCACAGTCTTTGAGGATATATTCCTCACTTCGCAGGTTCTCACGCAGGAAGCCCGCATATACAGGCGCTTCGTAGGCGATGAACGTATCTATATCGAATGCAGCGCGGTGCTTGTGCGGCATGATATACAGATCCTCGCCGCGTGAAACGCTCTCGAACATCCTGAATATCTCCGCATAGCGGCGCCCTCTGAACAGGCTGTCACGGCAGAGACGCCTCATCAGGCGTATGCTCCTCGGGTGGAGGACCGAGCCGTCATGTGCGGTGATGCGCGTTCTCACGCTGACGTATATACAGGTCGTGAAATCATCGGTAACACCTGTAACTTCGGGATTGAGCGCGTGTATCCCCTCGATTATGATTATCTCATTCTCGGAGCGGCGCATGGGTATGCAGCCCTTGCGCAGCTGCGATGCAAAATCGAAGATGGGTATCTCGATATCCTCGCAGCGGAACAGCTTTTTCAGATGCTCCGAAAAAAGCGGGATATCAAGGCGGTACGGCGATTCAAGGTCGATATTGCCATTCTCGTCCCTCGGAAGGTCACCCATGTCGTTCGGCAGGAAATAGTTATCCATAGAGAGGGTATGCACCTTGAACCCTCTCTCCCGGATATAATCAGCTATCCTCAGCGCAGAGGTCGTCTTTCCGGAGCCGGAAGGCCCCGAAATGAGCACCAGCGGGCGTTTATCCCTTTCGAGGATTATCTTTTCCGCTGCAGTCTTAAGCCTGTCGATGTAGTTTTCTTCGGACAGCGCCACATAATTTGCACGGTCGCCGTCGATGCCCGAATTTATCGCGGTCGTCTTAATAAAATTCATAAATCGAACCACCTTAACTGTAAAATCTGCGGTGTATTAAAATGCATAATATTATTATATAACACTTGAATGTATTTGTCAACCTTTTACAAAAATATTCATAATGTTGTTATATTTATCGTGAATACCACAAAAATCTATTGAAATGACAATTTACCTGTGGTATAATGTTTTAGTACGTGCAATTCAGAGGAACGGAGGTGCCGCCTTGGAGGGTCGATACGCCGAAGGATATCTGCCGGAAAAATGCCCGGTATGCGGCAGATATACATTCACGGAAGCCGGGAACTACGATATCTGCCCTGTCTGCGGATGGGAAACGGATATCCTCATGGAGAACGAACCCGATGACTGGGACGGCTGTGCAAATGACCTCTGTCTGAACAAATACAGAAACAGATACCTCTGTCTCGTACGTGAGATACCGGGATACAGATACAAAGATCACGGCATCCCGCGTGAATATGCGGAGATGTTCACGGAAGAACGAAAGGAAGACGACGATGAATAAGAAGGATATATCGGAGATAAAACGCAATTTCAATGAAAACAGCGGATTGTTCACGATAAACAAGGTCGCTGAAGCATACATAGACAGCGAGCACAGCGTACACTGCCGCGAGATAAAGCCGTTTTCGGTCATTTCCGCCGAGGAGACTGAGGTACTCTATGAAACGCTGAAAAAAACACTGAGCGGCAGTCTCGGAAAGAACCTCGCGGAATATGCTTTCCCGAACGAGTCATACGAGGAGGGCGGCGCTCAGCACACGCTGTACGCAGCGGTAAGATCAAAATTCGACGACGAAGCGGCGGTCGATAAGATGATCGACCGCATACGTGAGAATTTCGGATGCGAGACTGTATATTGCATCATCGCGGCGCACTGCACATACAGCATCTCCGTCAAGGCCAAGAACGACGATGCTACCGGCGAATTCGACAACGAATACAACTTCATCGTCAC
>CAMVPV010000319.1 GCA_947169455.1 uncultured Clostridia bacterium
CCCCGAATACACCGAAGAGGAACTCGCAAAGATGGACGTAATGGTGCCGTCTGTCGAGGGTCAGTCGCTCGAAAAGGCAGAACAGACACTCACCGAGATAGGGCTCACCACCGTGACGATAGGCAGCGGAGATACGGTAGTATCGCAGATGCCGTCCCGCGGCTCGTCGATACCGCACGAGGGCAGAGTGATACTCTACACCGACGAGAATTTTGAGACACAATATACCACCGTTCCCAATGTTATAGGATATTCGCTGTATGACGTGAACCTGCTGCTGTCACAGGCTAATCTGAACTTCAAGGCGGCGGACGGCGCAGCGAACCATTCGGGAGCTATCGCAAGCTCGCAGAATTACTACTACGGCGATGTCGTTCCCGTGGGTACTGTCGTCGAGGTATATTTCACCGTTAAGGACGAGGGATAACGGGCGGCGGGCGACCCGCTGTCCGATGACCCGGAGAAAGGACAATGAAATGCTTCTTAAAGAACTGCTGAATGACATATCGTCTTCGATCAGGATAAGCTATGAAAATATCCCCGAAAACACAGATGTCACCGGTATTACCGACGACACCCGCAGCATCGCGCCGGGAATGATATTCGTCTGTGTGAAGGGCACTAAGTTCGACGGACATTCCGCCGCAGAGGAAATGCTCGCAAAGGGAGCGGTCTGCGTTATCACCGACCGCAGGCTCGGCATAGCAAACGAGGTGAACACCGATAATTCCCGCATAGCCTACGGGCATCTCTGCGCTGCGTTCCACGGTCACCCCGAAAGAAAAATGCGCCTTGTGGGCGTCACAGGCACCAACGGCAAGACCACCATGGCGACCATGATGACCTATATGCTCACTCAGGCGGGACACCGCACCGCCTTCATCGGCACCACAGGCGCGGAGATATGCGGCAAGCCCATCGACCGCGACGACTCCACCCCCACCTCCCCAAAGGTATCCGAATTCTACTCGATGCTCGATACAATGGCAAAGGAGAACTGCGAGTTCGTGGTGATGGAAGTCTCCTCGTTCGCATTGGAACAGAACCGCATAGGTCCTGCGGTATTTGAATGCAGCGTGTTCACCAATCTCACACGCGACCACCTCGATTACCACGGCACTATGGAAAATTACTACCTCGCCAAGAAAAAGCTTTTCGAGGACGGACGCACAAGGAAAGCATTCATAAATATCAGCGACGAATACGGCGCGCGGCTTTTCAATGAGACAAGCTGCGAGGAGTATTCCTGCTCAGATGACGGAAAAGCCGCCTTCACCGCGGAAAATATACGTCACTGCGGCATAGGCGCGGAATTTGACCTCGTAACTCCCGACGGGAAAAAATACCCCGTAAAGCTCAATATGCCCGGCAATTACAATATACTCAACGCAGTTTCGGCAATGGCGGTATGCATATCGCTCGGCATTGCGCCCGAAAAGGCAGCGGGATATACGGAAAAATTCGGCGGCGTGCGCGGCAGGTGCGAAGTTATCCCCAATGACCTCGGACTGACCGTTATATGTGACTACGCACACTCCCCCGATGCGCTTGAAAATGTACTGCCCGCACTGCGCGAGAACTGTTCCGGCAGGCTGATATGCCTGTTCGGGTGCGGCGGCGACCGCGACCGCACAAAGCGCCCGATGATGGCACGCGCAGTCGAAAAGTTCGCCGACCACATAATAGTGACTTCGGACAATCCCCGCAATGAGGAGCCGGAAAGCATAATCGACGAGATAGCTGCGGGATTTGCTCCCGAAACATCATACGACCGCATAGCTGACCGCAAACGTGCGATATATCACGGAATAAAGATCGCGCGCAAGGGCGATATTCTCGTTCTCGCGGGCAAGGGACACGAGGATTATCAGATACTCGCGGGCGGAAAGCATATCCATTTCGATGAGCGTGAGATAACTCTCGAAGCTGTGAAAATGCTTGCGGATGCCGAATATATGACGCTCGGTGAGATATGCACAGCCGTTGGCGGCACCGCTCACAATATCGATGAGAACACAAAAATATACTCCGAGGATATCTCCTCAGATACAAGGAGCATAATTTCCGGCAGCCTGTTCATCGGGATAAAGGGCGAGAACTTTGACGGAAATGATTTCGCGGAGGATGCTGTGAACAAGCACGGCGCGGCTGCGGTCATAACGAACCGTGAACTTGCGGATATCCCGTGCATTACCGTAGAGGACACCCGCGCCGCCCTTCTGAAGCTTGCGGCATATTACAGAAAGAAATATCCCGTTAAGGTAGTCGGCGTGACAGGCAGCGTCGGGAAAACATCGGTCAAGGAAATGACCGCCTGCGCGCTCGGCAGCCGTTTTGAAACGCTCCGCACCGAGGGCAACCGCAACAATGAGATAGGTCTGCCGTTCACGCTTTTCAGGATAAACAAGCACACACAGGCGGCAGTCATTGAAATGGGGATGTCCCACTTCGGCGAGATAGAGCGTCTTTCAAAGACGTCCGCTCCCGATATCTGCATAATCACGAATATCGGCTGCTCGCACATGGAAAATCTCGGCTCCCGCGAGGGAATACTAAAGGCGAAAACCGAGATACTCCTCGGTGCAGCCGCAGATGCGCCGCTCATCGTGAACGGCGACGACGATCTGCTTTCGGCGTTCCGCGCAGAAGGAAGGGAGATCATCACCTGCGGTACCGGCGAGAACTGCGATTACCGCGCTGTGAACATCAATAACAGCGAGGAAGGCGTTTCCTTCGATGTATTATACAAAGGGGAATTTGTCACCAAATGTAAACTGCCCGTAATGGGGCGTCACTATATCACCGATGCTTTGCTTGCCGCCGCCGCTGCCGTAAAGGCAGGCTGTGACATCACAGGAGCAGTGGCTGCGATGTCGTCATACGCCC
>CAMVPV010000320.1 GCA_947169455.1 uncultured Clostridia bacterium
CTTGCCTCTGCTGCAAAATGTACACAGTACATTTTGATATAGCGCGTAGCATAATATGGGTTTCAAACGATGGTTACGAAAAATAACAGGATCCCTTTACAGGGACAATGAAAGGAAAAAATCAATGTACAAGAAGATACTGATACTGGCAGGAGCATTAGTGCTGCTGACAAGCTGCGGAACGAAGAAGGAAGATGTTCCCGGCTCCGCAGAGACAGAGGCAGCTGCAACCGAGGCAGCAACTGCTGCAGCTGAGGAGACCGCGGCAGAAACAACGACCGCTGAAGAGAAGGAGATACTGCTCCCGGATGCAGGAGCCGGGGAAACGACCACAACTGCAGTACCTGATGAAACAAATGAGAATATATTTCAGGGCAGCGGTCTTGTCAGCTTCAGTATGCCTGAGATAACGGTATCAATGCCTGATATAAGCCTGCCCGATATGACACCTCCGGATATTGAAGAATTTATGGGTGAGGGTTATGCTGTGACCGTTTCCTCCGACGCAGGAACGGAACAAAATGAGGCTGCCATCACATCAGCGACAGAGGCAGAACAGACAAGCGTTGAACCGATAGAAACAGAGATAACAGACAGCGGGTTTGTATATAAAGGGAAAGTCATGGAGATCGGTGACGATGAACACGGATATATCATGGTTCCCGCCGATGCCTACAGATTTTACGATGCTACGGCTACAAACCTGATACAGTACTGCGACGAATACCCTGCAAATATCATAACCATAAAGCATTATCCCGGTGTGAGCAGCTACACTGCGGCTCAGAGCGTAATGAAAGTTATTGACGAAAAGGGTATTGTAGAGGGACTGACAGGTGCTACCGTCAAGCTTGGAGACTATGACGCATATCAGATATACGGCTTATATCCCGACGGTGTATATGAGGTGATATGGATCGTACAGGATAAGAATGATCCCGACAACAGTTACTATATCTGCTTTGAGCTTGACGCCGAACATATCGATGACCTTGCATTGGCATCAACATTCAGAATGCCGGCAGATCACAAATAAACTGTAACGATATAAGAAAACAAAAATGTTTTTTGCAGAAGATCCCCCGCTGATCAGATAGGCGGGGGATCTTTGTCATGATCTGCAGGGCTGCTTTCGGGACGGAAAAGGCTTGACAATGGCGATGCTTTTGCGCTATACTTATTTCGGGTGATGAAAATGAAAAATCCATGGGAGGAAATAGCACTTTCCGATTATGAAGAACACATGAAGCTCGGCTCGGTGATGCAGCTTCAGGCTCTTGATTCCATAATGAAGGAGCAATTTGAGGCATACCCCGCCGACACCGCTATGATACTCGGCGTTGCGGGCGGCAACGGTCTGGAGCATATCGACACAGGAAAATATCATAAGGTATATGGCATAGATATAAACGAAGACTATCTTCGCGCCGCAGCTGAACGCTATCCGCAGCTTTCGGGCGTGCTGGAATGTATAAGGCTGGATATCATCAGTGAGGCGGACAGACTTCCCCGCGCGCAACTGCTCATCGCAGACCTGCTGATAGAGTATATCGGATATCAGGCGTTCCGTAAAGCCGTATTGCAGGCAGCGCCCGAATTTGTTTCGTGCGTGATACAGATAAATACCGACGAAAAAAACTGGGTCTCCGATTCGCCGTATCTCCATGCGTTTGACAGGCTCGATGAGGTGCATCATAAGATGGAAGAGAACGCGCTTTCGGAAACTATGGCGGAGATAGGCTATACCGAGATCCTTCGTTCATCGGTGCCGCTTCCGAACGGAAAAGCACTTGTGCGGATGGATCTCAGGCGCAGTAAGGGCGGGAAATCATGAAAAAGAAAATATTGATCCTGACTGCGGCTCTGCTGCTTAGTTCATGCAGTCAGGGGAATACCGCGGAAACTGCCGGGACTGCTCCGGAGCCCGTTCATATCGCTACCGGAACGGTATCTGCCGAACGCGAAGGAACGGATGCGGAAAACGGAGAAGAAAAAGCAGAAAAAGTCACGCTCGATGTCCCCGTGCATACCGGTACCATAAAAATGAGCGCGGAAAGCGGATTTTACGAGGACAGCTTCGCGCTTGAGATAACTGCGCCGGAGGGCTGCAAGATATACTACACCGAGGACGGCTCCGACCCGGACGCCTCAAAAATGCTCTATACTGCTCCTATTATGCTGACTGACCGCTCATCGCAGGAGAATATCATCACGAACGTGACGAATATCAGCCCGGATAATTATTACGTGCCGCGGAAAAAATCCGTGAAGGCGAACGTGATCAGGGCTGCGGCTGTCGATGAGGACGGAAATATCACGGATACAGTGAGCCATACATATTTTGTGGGTGTTGAAAGCTATGATATACCTGTGATATCTGTGATGACCGACCCCAAAAACCTTTTCAACCGCGAAAAAGGGATATATGTCATGGGAGATACCTTTGACGCCTGGGCGGCCGAGCACAGCAATGAGGAGTGGGAGGGCTGGCAGGCAAAGGGAAATTACTCAAACAAGGGCAAGGAATGGGAACGCCCCGTGACTGTGGAATATATCACCGCTGACGGCGTACAGCTCTCGCAGGTATGCGGAGTCCGTATAATGGGTGCCGCATCGAGAAGCGAGGCTCAGAAAAGTATGCGGTTCATCGCACGCGCTGACTACGGGAACAAGAATTTCAAATATCGGCTCATTCCCGGAAATATGCGCAGCGACGGCAGCGGCGAGGTCGATAGATACAGGTCGTTTGTTCTTCGCAACGGCGGTAATGACTGCAATTACGCAAAGATGAGAGACCCTGTCCTTCAGGAGCTTGCATCTGCGGCAGGACTGGAAACCATGCAATATACCCCGGCGGTCGTCTTTATTGACGGTGAATACTG
>CAMVPV010000321.1 GCA_947169455.1 uncultured Clostridia bacterium
GCTCGGCGGCAAGACAGCCGATACTGTCGAAAGCGTGATATCTTCGGGAGATGTAATGAAGATAAGGGAGCAGGTAAAGAACGTCACCATCAAGGATGAGGTAATACGCTACGCAAGGAACATCGCAGAGATGACGCGGAACGAAAAGCGGTTCGTGCTCGGCGCGAGCCCGAGAGCCGTACTCGATCTGGTAAAGGCATCACAGGCAAAGGCGTTCCTCGATGGGCGTGATTTCGTGAAGCCGGACGACATCAGGGCGACAGCACCGTTCGTTCTCGGACACAGGCTCACGCTGACATCCGAAGCAAAGATCGCAAAGGAAGACAAGAACGACATAATCGATAAGCTGATCCGTAAGACAAAGCTGCCGCTTTGAAAAACAGAGGTATGATATGATAAGTGAAAACGAACTGACGGCTATAAGGAACAGAGCAGAAAATGCATCAGATGGTCCCTGGAAAGCGTATGTCGAAGGCAGGGACATGGACTGCGGCTCCAGCTTCATCCGGACACAGGGTGAGGACATAGAGCTGATCGGTGCTTCAGTGGCAGACATCGATTTTATCGCAAATGCAAGACAGGATATACCCATGCTTCTTGATGAGATAGAACGGCTCAGGTCAAAGCTCAATGAGGATATCCTATGAAAAGGAACAGGATCATCTGGTTTTTCCTGTGGGTGCTGTCTGCCGTAGGGATAAGCTTTAAGGGCGGCGCAGTCACCTACGGCTTCTTTGCTGTACTGACGCTTGTACCGATAGTGTCGGTCCTGTATCTTGCGGCGGTGTATTCGCTTTTCCATATTTATCAGAATATCGGGCAGCGGTTCGTTACCGCGAACGAACCGGTCGGATACCGCTTCGTTCTTGTAAATGAGTACCCGCTCCAGTTTGTCGGGATAAGGGTGCGGTTTTTCACGTCGTTTTCGTCTATCACCGATCTGGACGATGAAACGGAATACGAACTGAAGCCCGGTTCGAGGATAGAAAAGGAAACAAGGCTCATCTGCAGATACAGGGGAGAATACAGGGTAGGCATCAAGGAAATAGAGATACAGGATTTTTTCCGGCTGTTCAGGATAAGATACAGGAACAAGGAGTGCCTTCGCGCAGTCGTGAAGCCGCAGCTCATCAGGACGGATACGCTCGGCGGGATAGAGCTTTCCGACGCGGTGAAGGAATCGGAGCAGAGCAGGTCGGAGCTTGACGTGCTCAGCCGCGACTATGTTCCCGGAGATGACCGCAGGTTCATAAACTGGAGCCAGTCTGCAAGGACGGGAGTTCTGATGACGAGGGAGCTTTCCGGCTCGAACCACCGTGAGATAGCTGTGATAACCGATACCTTCAGAAGCAGCAGCGATCCGGCGGAATATCTCCCGGCAGAGAACAAGATACTTGAGACAGTTCTCGCTGTTTCCTATTATTTCTGCCGCAGCGGCATCAGCGCTGCCGAGTATCATCTTCGGCAGGACATGGTGCGCATCGCGGCGGAGAATACACAGAAATTCGAGGAATTCTACAGCAATGTATCGGAGATAGTGTTCAGCAGCCTGAACACTCACCGGCTGATGTATGAGAATGCAGTGCGCAGAAGGGATATATGCGGCAGCGCTATGGCATTCATGGTGTTTTCGTCATGGGATGCCGATGCCGAGGAGCTTCTGTCGGAGCTGGAAAGAAACAATATGAATGTCGTCGTATGCTTCATCGGGAGCAGCAGCCCCGATCTTTCCGGGCACAAAAGATGCAGCCTGATAAATCTGTCGCCGTACAGGGAACTTGCGAAGGAGCTGGGTGAATGAGCACGTTGTATGAGATCATTAATATCCTGCCGTTTTCCCTGATCACGGTGATGCTTGCCGGCGCGTATGCGGGTATGCCCGAAGAAAGCGCCGCAGGATACGTTATCTGTCTTGCCGTTTCGGTATGGATACTGCTTCTCCGCGGCATGAACGGGAAGAACAGGCTCCGCAGCACAGGTGTCGTTTCGGTGTTCATCATCGGGCTGATACTCGTGGCGGGGGAGGAGAACCGTCAGCTTTTCGCGGAAAATTATATGTGGACGGTGCGCATAGCAGGCATTTCTGCGGCAGCGGTCGCTGTCGGCATACTCATGAACAGGTATATCCTGATAAAGCGGATCATTACGGCGGCGCTGTTCGTTTGCTCGATCGCGGGGACGATATCCGGTCATCCGATCGGAAAAGAGGCGTTTTCGCTGATATGCTTTATCCTTCTTGTGCGAATCACGGAAGAGATACAGATGCACTGGAATAAGGCAGGCAGCACAGATATCAGGGAGCATACAGCGAGGATATCGCCGCTGCTGCTTGCGGTATGTCTGCTCGCATACATCTTTCCCTCGCCGGATAAGCCTTATGACTGGCAGTTCGCAAAGGCGGTATATCGCTATACCGTTTCCTGCGTCAACAGGTTTTACGGCTATATCGCACACCCATCCGATGATTACGGAAGTACGGGATTTTCCGATAAGGGGAGTTTCATTGGAGGACTGAACGGGAACGATGAAGAGGTGCTCATCATTTCTTCAAACAATACGACGATAAAGGATCTCCGGCTCGTGGGATGTATGAGCGGTGACTTCACCGGGCGCGAATGGAAGTTTGATACCGAAAGCGACAGCTTTTTCCGGATGGCAGATACCATGGAGACTTACTGCGCGGTGATGAGATACGAGGATGCGCCCATGTAGGATATTCTGCAGAGAGCCGAGCTGAACTGCGAGAGCCTTTTCTACAATACGCGGTACTTTTTCTCGCCTGCCAAGATAAGGATCGAATCCACCAAGGACAAAAATTCTGGAGTATACGAAAAAGGCGCGGAGATCAGTGAGAGGGGCGGGAGCGTGATCTCTGAGCA
>CAMVPV010000322.1 GCA_947169455.1 uncultured Clostridia bacterium
AAAACTTCACTCGCGGCTAACGCCGCGTTTTACGCTTAAGTTGTAGATAGTGAATGAATAATTATCAATTTTCCGTTTTCGATCATCGATTAATGTTCAGTCTTTCCGTTCCGCCTGCTTTTCAGCGCATTGTTCATCTTCTCCGCATCGCTGAGATCGGTGATATAATATGTGGAATAAGTCATAAGATACACGAACAGTACATATCCCGCCATTTCCAGACCGCCGATGACCGATGACGGCACCCATCCCATATATATCCCGAACGGTATCATCACCGCACATATCAGCAGATAATGCAGAACTGTCCTTGCAAGCTCGGCTTTCCGTGAAGCTGTTTCGTTCAGCATCACCGCAGATGTTATTGCCGATGTTGCAAGCGCCGCGCAGAGTATCGCGGGAATGTGCGATACGGGTATGCTTTCCTCGCCGCAGAAACTGCATACGGCATAATAGATGATCAGTATGCCGGCGGTTATATATGCGGTGAGTTTCACAGTACATGATAAAAAGCGCACGGGTCACACCTCCATTCCAAGCTTCTTCTTTATTTCCGGAACGTACTGCCGCGATATTATCAGCTTCTCGCCGTTAGTCAGCATGGCTTCGAGCCTTGCGCCGAACGACGGCGTCACTCTTTCGATATGCGACACATTTGCAAGCACTGATTTCGATATACGCACGAAATCCGAGGCGGAAAAACGCTCCTCCGCCTCGTACAGCTTGCATTTAACTTCATATACGTTTTTTTCGCAGTAGGCGAACAGCTTTCCATCGACCGATTCAAAGTATAATATATCCTTCGGTTCAAGCTTGCACGCGCTTTTCCCGTCATATCCGACAAGCTGTTCCCTGCTGCCTGCGAGCGACTTTATCAGCCGCAGCAGATCATCGTCGAGCGCGGCGCAGCGGATGATGATCTCATCCTCCGCGCCCGCCTCAGGCTTTTCTATGATTATCCTCATTACCTGTCCTTCTTTTCGAGCCTTGCATTGGCTAATGCCCCCGCCGCCGCGAATACTATCCCTGTGCAGAGCACGGTCATTATGCAGAACGCAGGCGAGATGCTGTGTCCGAATGCTTCCATGTCGATGCCCATCACCGAGCGGTAGCCCTCCACCATTTCAGCGGGAGCGTCTGCAAATGCTGCCTCTATCGTGTGCGATACCATTACACTGCGGAACATTACCGTAGAGTATATAACAGGCGTACATTCAATGATCTTCCGCACGCCCTCAGAAAGCTGACCGACCGGGAAATATATCCCGCCGAAAAATCCCGAAAGCGTTCCGAGCAGCATACCCATCCCGCTCCATGCGCCGTCGTTCTTCGAGAGCAGCCCGAGGAGATATGTCACCGCGGAGAACGAGAACGAGCATACTATTATCATACCGATGATCCTTATGTGCTCCGCGAATGTGTAGGGCGCGGCGCCGTTCACGCAGAGGAATATCTCGGACAGCGCGAGCGTGATGCTGCACACTATCACCGAGCAGAGGCACGCCGCTGTGATATAGGAGAGCGCGCAGGCGGTGCGGTTTATCGGCGCAGTATATACCGAGCATATCTTTCCGGTGGTCTTGTCCTTTACCATCGTGCTGAAAACGCAGAGCGTCACCATCAGCGCATTTACCGGGATAACTCCCGCTGCGGTCCATGCGAACACGACCAGCTTTGCATTTGCTTCATCGTCTGCGGTATCGTGGAACGGCAGCTTTGCGAGCAGCTCCGTAATGCTGTCGGTGTTCATCTCGCCGAGGAACAGCAGCATGAGGAAAATCACTATGAGCGTGGAGAGCATCGAAAAGAATACCGAACCTTTATCGCGGAAATAGAGCATCATATTTCTTTTTGTAAGGCTTATGAATTTTGATACTGACATGATATATCCCCCTCTTTTATACAGCCTGCTTTGTCACGCTGAGAAAAACATCATCGAGCGTTCCCTGAACTACCTCAAAACCGTCTATCATACCGTTCAGCCTGTTGAGCAGCGGCAGCGCATCCATACTGGAGCGTATCCTGACCTTTACGCCCGACGATGTACGTTCCGAGATCCCTTCTCCCGCGATATCCATAACCCTTGCGGATACATCACCGCGGCAGTATATCTTCAGCAGGTCGGAGGCGTATCTTTCCTTGAGCTCGTGCGGCTTGCCCTGTGCGGTGATGTGTCCGCGGTCGATAATAATGATATCATCGGCGCCTGCGGCTTCTTCCATATAATGCGTGGTGAGGAAGACCGTCATTTCGGTATTCTTCCGCAGCATTTCAACGGTGTTCCATACCTCGGCGCGTGCACCCGGATCAAGTCCTGTCGTGGGCTCATCGAGTATGAGCAGTTCGGGGGTATGCATCAGTGCGGCGGCTATCTCGCAGCGGCGTTTCTGTCCGCCGGAAAGAGCGCGGTATGGCTTTCTGAGGATATCTCCTATCGAGAACATCGTGCAGAGCTCATCGAGATTCCTGTCAGCTTCGGAGCGCGCCGCGCCGTGGATAAGCCCTCTGCATATCAGGTTTTCGCGCACCGTGAGTACATCATCGAGCACGTTGTTCTGATACACTATACCTATCCGGCGGCGGATAGATTCAGCGTCCTTTCTGCTGTCGCAGCCGCATATCTCTATCGTGCCGGCGGTAGGTGCTATGAGCGTGGATATCATGTTTATGGTGGTGGTCTTTCCGGCGCCGTTCACGCCGAGGAAACCTGTGAGCGAGCCCTTTTCCGCTCCGAATGAGATATTATCGACAGCGGTAAAGTCCCCGTATCTCTTGGTGAGGTTTTTAACGTTTATTGCTTTCATTATCATCACTCCCGTTGTTTTCTGTATTCAGCATAACACACGGAAGTGCATAAATCAAGCGAA
>CAMVPV010000323.1 GCA_947169455.1 uncultured Clostridia bacterium
GGAAAGGTGTCGGCTGTCATCGGTACGCATACCCACGTTCAGACCGCCGATGAGACCATCCTCGCCGGACATACCGCATATATCACCGATGCCGGTATGTGCGGTGCAGAACAGTCCGTGCTCGGAGTACGCTCGGATATAGTTATCCGCCGTATGAGGACACATCTCCCCGAACGCTTCACCGAATCACAGGAGGATGCTTTCGTGAACGGCGTTGTTATAGATATTGACGAAAAGACAGGCGCCGCCCGCTCTGTCGAACGCATCACTGTCCGCTGACCTGCGCCTTACGGCGCTGCTCCGCCCGGACCCGCCGGAGGGCGCCCTCTGGAAACCCGATCATTATGGCTTTGTTTTGAAAATATCCCTCGGATCTGCAAAAAAGAATCCGGGGGAGTTTTTGTTGTGAAACAGAAAAAACAGGCAGCGCAGAAAAGCTGCTGTTCTGCAAAACTTGAGCGGGCGTTCATGCCGCGAAAGCCTCCCCTCGGTAGTGCGTCACATATTACTTCGGCAATTAAATATCTATAATAAACATAAAACATTTTCCGATAGATACAGCTTTATGTTATATTTGATTTTATCGATAAATAATTGCCGAAGTAATAAAAGAAAGATCGCTTATTGACCTGCAATAGCAGGATGAGAGGAACAGCGATCATGATCCCCCCGAAAACAAAACAGAACAGAAGCATACATCACAAAAAACCAACTGCGTACAAAAACGTTCATACAATCATAAAAATTGATTTCAAGTTGCGCAAATATGTCCTATTGACATCGCGGGGATGGCGTGATATAATCATATTTGGGTCAATGTCTGACGTTAAGGAAGTGCATATATGAAGATAATTATTGCAGGTATAGGAAAGATAGGCGCAACAGTCGCCGATCAGCTTTCCGTCGAGGGTCATGACCTTATCCTCGTGGACTCGAACCGCAATGCGATAAATAACTATATGGAACACGGCGACGGTCTCGGAGTGTGCGGGAACTGCTGTGTCAAGAACATTCTCATACAGGCGGACGCCAAAAGCGCTGACCTGCTGATAGCCGTGACCGGTTCGGACGAGATAAATATGCTGTGCTGCATGATCGCCCACATGATAAACCCCGGTCTCCCCGTTATCGCAAGGATAAGGAACCCCGAATACTACGATCAGGTATTTGAACTGCGCGATGCCTTCTCTATGGCTATGTCGGTAAATCCCGAAAGACAGACCGCCAGCGAGATAGCGCACATGATAAAATATCCCGGCTTCCTCAAGCTCGATACCTTTGCAAAGGGACGCGCCGAGATAGTTGAACTGAAAATAACACGGGACAGCAAGCTCTGCGATGTCCCGCTTACCAGGATAAATTCCGTTATAAAGTGCAAGGTGCTCATCTGCGTCGTTCTCCGCGAGGGCAAGGTCATAATGCCTTCGGGCGATTTTGTTCTCATGGAGGGCGACAGGATATTCGTTACCGCACCCGCCGAAAACCTCTCGATACTCCTTGCGAGCCTCGGCATCACTACCCACAAGGCGAAAAAGGTCGTTATCTGCGGCGGCGGCAAGATAAGCTACTACCTCACCGAAATGCTCCGCAAGAGCAATATCTCGGTAACTATAATCGAAAAGGACGAACAGCGCGGCACTCAGCTTACTACCAGCCTCAACAACTACGCCACCGTTATCTGCGGCGACGCCAGCGACCAGAGCATACTCGAAGAGTACAATATCTCAAAATACAATACAATGGTCGCTCTCACGGGCATGGACGAGCTGAATATAGTCATAGCGCTGTACGGCAACAGCTACAAGGTGCCGCAGGTGATAACCAAGCTCGGCAAGATGGCAAACGGTCAGCTGCATGATATACTTCCGATAGGGAGCACGGTCAGCCCGAAGGATCTCTGCTGCAGCAAGATAGTCAAGTTCGTGCGCTCCATGCAGAACAAGACCGGCTCGGCGCTCGCAGTGCACTTCATCGCCGACGGCAAGGCAGAAGCGATAGAATTCGCAGTGGATAACACCACACTCAACAGGGGCAAGGCACTGAAGGATATCCGCCTGAAAAAGAACATACTGATATGCTGTATAACCCACATGGGAAATATAGAGATACCCGACGGTCATTCCTCGTTCGATATCGGTGATACCGTTATTATCGCCGCTAACCGCGACAACAGCGTAAACAAGCTGAACGACATATTTGCCTGAGGAGATATTTTCGCACCATGAATTACAAGATGATAGGCAAGATAATATCGGAGATACTCGCGGGAGAGGCGTTTTTCGTCATACCCGCGCTGATAATCTGCCTTGTTGACGACAATATATGGGAAGCGACGGCATTCGGCATCTCAATGGGGATAATGCTCGCCGCTGCGGGGATACTTTTCTTTATCTGCCGCAAGGCAAAAAACAACCTCACACCCAAGGACAGCTTCATCTGCGTCGGGTTCGTGTGGATATTCCTCAGTATCGCAGGGTGCCTGCCGTTTTTCATTTCCGGACAGATACCCTCCTTCGTTGATGCACTGTTCGAGACAGTGTCCGGATTTACCACCACAGGCGCGTCGATACTCCCCGATGTGGAGGCGCTCTGCCGCGGTATGCTGTACTGGCGCAGCTTCAGCCACTGGCTGGGCGGCATGGGTGTGCTCGTGCTGCTTCTGGCGCTGCTGCCCTCGGTCAACAAGAACGGCGGTTCGGCACTGAACCTCATGCGCTCGGAGAGCCCCGGTCCGGACGTCGGAAAGATAGTCCCCAAGATGAAGCAGACCGCAAAGATACTTTATCTGCTGTATTTCGCACTCACCGTGCTTGATATCATTTGCCTGCTCGCCGGCGGTATGCCGCTCTTCGATTCTGTAT
>CAMVPV010000324.1 GCA_947169455.1 uncultured Clostridia bacterium
AAAACTTTACTCGCGGCTTACGCCGCGTTTTACGCTTAAGTTGTGGGTAGTGATAAATCAACCAAAAAAAAGCCGCGCCTGCTCATTAAAGAACAAACGCGGGGGGTATTATAATTATCGGGTTTTCAAACAGCGCAGACGCGGGGGATGTCAGGCTATGGGCTCGTAGCGGATGCGCAGCTTCGGGAGCTTTTCCATTACAGTATAATAGTTGATATCCCAGTCATCGCCCTGTGAGGGATCGTTCTCGCCCGTAGCGGGGGGCGCGAATATCTTCATCACCATATCGCACGCGCCGTCAATGTGCTTCTCAAAGAACGCCGGCATGAGGTCTATCGTTTTCGCAGCGGGCGAACGGTAGAACCATTTTCCGTTCAGCTCTATCATGTAATTGCCGTCATCCTCAAATGTCACCTCACAGAAATGCGGGTCGCTTTCAAAATGCACCGGCAGTGCTATGCCGTCGGCATCCTCTGCGCCGCCCCAGCGCAGCTTCACCGGCAGAGATACTTCACCGCCGACAGTCATTTCCGGAGTGAACATATCCGAATTGATTATTTCCTTGTATGTGTCCATGAGCGGCTGAGGTATTCCTACCTCACTGTTGTTCGGATCCTCGATCTCCAGCCCCAGACGTCCGCGGTCACGGAACTGATACATCGTAAAGCCGGAGAACCACTCCGGCTTCTCATTTTCAAGGATATCGCAGAATTCACGCACCATTGCCGCCTGATCGTAGGGACCTGCAACATCGCCGTCGGAATTGAATTCTGCCATTGTCATGGGCTTTCCTGCGCCGCCGTTGATAAATCTGAAACGTTCATAGCTGCGGCGTGTCTTTTCGTAAATATCCGACACCTTGCTGCGCCCGTGTGAATTTCCACCCTTTTCGGCAACATCGAAAGGCCAGCCCCAGTGCAGCGCCATATACTTATCGACGCTCCATATATCCGCTGCCTTCACGGTCTCGCGGAACTCTTCCTCCATCTCCATTTCCTCGCGGGAAAGATCCTCTATCCCGCCGATGCAGACTACCGTTTTAACATTGGGAGCGTGCTCGTGTATTATTTCGGTGAAGTGAACGAAGAAATCCGCAACTTCCTTGTAGGGAACGCGCTTGGTGAACGAGAACCAGTTCCCTGTCGCCTCGTGATTTATGCGCAGGAATACCCTGCCGAAGCTGCGGAGGTCTTCCGCTATCGCAATGAGGCGGTCGTCGGTGCATTTCGGGTCTATGGTCAGTGTGAGATTAACGTCCTGTCCGTGGCGGCGGATATCACGCATCTGCTCGAACGGCTGATCGGAACGGTCGCCGCCGATGCCGCCCTTGTACGGAAAATAGTCATCGTAGGGATAATCCCACGCAAAGGACACGTCCGAACCCTTCATCACCTCGGAGATACGTCCCGGCCATTCCTTGTCATAGGGATAGTAGCAGTACATAAGGCTGATCGCACGGTGCGGGCGTCCGAGCCTTGACAGGATATAGTCCTGACATACATACTCGCCGCGTTCGGAGCCGTCGCCGAGATCGACCGCATAGCGCGCCTTTCCCTGATGTACGGTGTAGATCTTTTCCTGCATTGCAGTATCTCCTTTCAAAGAACAAGCAGTCAGGGTACGGAGTGCAGGAGCTCAACAGGTTTCCGCATCCCTGCCCGACTGTATTTACTTTGGATTATTGATATTCTTGGAGCTGAGTGCGGTGCGGGTGCGCTTCACATCATTGAGCGCCGATGTGAGCGTGCTCTCCGATTCGTTCAGCAGACTGCTGATATACTCATACGCCGAACTTTTCAGCACCTTCGCCTTGGTATTCGCCTGCGAGATTATCTCTGCGGCGTCCCTGCGCGCCTGCTGTGTTATCTCGTCATTCGAGACGAGCACCTTTGCCCTGTCCTCTGCGCGGCGGAGGATAGTTTCCGCTTCCTTCTTCGCGCCCGCGATGATAGCCTGTCTGTCCTCAAGCACAGCCTTTGCCCTTGTCATTTCCTGCGGTATAGCGGCGCGTGCGTCCTGTATGTAATCCCTGAGCTGCTCGCCGTCTATGGTTATCCTGCCCGCCGAAAACGGCACTGTTTTCGCTGTATCGACCATATCCTCTATCATTTCGAGGATCCTTTCGATATCAAGTTTGGTATCTGTATCCATTTTTCAGTCATCCTTCCTGTTAGATATTAGATGTTAGATGTCAGAAACAAGAGATGTTTTTCTTTCTTCTATATTTTTTATATGAGCTTATTTCTTTTTGAGACGCTTTTCGATATCCTCCAGTATGCAGGGCGGAACGAAATTGCTGATATCGCCGCCGAAAAACGCGACCTGCTTCACCACACTGGAGCTGAGATACATATACTCGGATGACGTTGTCAGAAAGACAGTCTCCGCACCCTGGAACAGTGAACGGTTGACCAGCGCCATCTGGAACTCATATTCAAAGTCGGTCACGGCGCGCAAACCCTTTACGATAGCCACTGCTCCGACCTGTCTCACGTAATCCGCAAGCAGCCCGTCCCACAGATCAGCTGCCGCATTTTTTATGCCGGTGCTTTCGAGTGTCTTATTTATCATGCATACTCTTTCCTCGGGGGAAAAGCTCGCGGTCTTTGCCGCGTTCACCGACACGAGCACTATCACCTTGTCAAAAAGCTGCGCTGCACGGCTTATGATCTCGGTATGTCCGAGAGTTATCGGGTCAAAGCTGCCCGGGCAGACTGCTATTCTCAATATATCTCACCTACGGTTTCTTCTGTTATTATATTACTTCGGCAATTAAATATCTATAATAAACATAAAACATTTTCCAATCACTATCTACAACTTAAGGATTTTGGGGCAGGGGGACGCCCTCTATCGCAGG
>CAMVPV010000325.1 GCA_947169455.1 uncultured Clostridia bacterium
CTTTATTCGGGCGGACGCGATATCCGCGGCGGCGGAGTAATGAGTCTGTTCCTCGGGATACCGCTGCTCGCGCTCTTCGGAAAGACGGGCGCCGGTATCGTGATAGTGCTGCTCGGGTTCGTGTGGATAATGCTGCTTGCCAACAAGACCGTTATAGATGTGTTCCACTATTTCGGCGGATTATTCGCAGCCGCGAACGATGCGCGTGCTGACTACCGTGAAGTTGAGGCGCCTGCGCGCCGCCGCAGGAGGCTTCACAGCGCCTCCCGGTGCAAAGAACACCGGAAAGAAGCGCGGACAGCAGTATGACGATGCTCATGCCGAGAGCCGCAGCGATTTTGATATCGACATAAAGATACCGAACGGCGGCGGAAAGAAGGCCGCCGACAAGACCCGCGCCGCAGAGGTCGAGCAGGAGGCAGACGAGATAGCGCGGGCGATAGCTTCAAATGAAGCAGCCAAAGCCGCTAAGAAAGCCGAACAGCAGGATCTTAAAAATCACACGGCAGAGGCGAAGAAGAACCTTGCCAATGCTTCGAGCGACCTTGATGCGCTGATAAAGAAAGCGGCGCTGTCCGGAAGAGCGGCAAGGCAGTCGAAGGAGGCAGCCGAACAGAACCGCGGCAGACAGAACGAGAACGCATCGTCGGCAGCCGCTCCCGCAGCGGAGGAAAAGCCCGCTGAAGTGCGTGCTCCGATGCCTGCGCCTGCTGCAAGCATACCGGCGCGCACCGCTGTACCGGCGTCTGCATCTGTGTCTGCTCCTGTGCCGGCATCTGTTCCGGCACCCGCACCGGCACCGCAGCCGGCGCCTGTACCGATACCGAAAAGACCTCCCGTGCCGATGCCGGTGCCGTCCGGCGTGATGAGCGGCAGGATCACGGAAAGATCGCAGAAATCCTCGACACTCGCTTCAAACAAGATAACAGATGATGAAGAGCTCGATATGCCGGAGACACTTACCGCACACGATATACAGCAGGAGATAAATGCGGAGTCGAAGCCTGTCATAGAATACAATCCGCCCCCGATAGACCTGCTGAAACCCAGCCACAACGATCAGAACGCCGCAGACGCGGCTGCGGAAATGAAAGCCAACGCAGATACGCTCGTCGAAACGCTGAAAAGCTTCGGCGTAATGACCCGAATCGTCGATATACACCGCGGACCCACGGTCACGCGCTATGAGATACAGCCGAGCGCAGGCGTGAAGATCTCCAAGATAACCAGCCTTGCGGATGATATCGCGCTGAACCTCGCCGCCGAGGGCGTCCGCATAGAAGCTCCCATACCGGGCAAGGCGGCGGTCGGCATTGAAGTGCCGAACCGCGTCAAGGATATCGTAACGATGCGCGATATCATCGACAGCGTGGAATTCCGCAATGCACGCAGCAAGCTGACCTTTGCCGTGGGAAAGAACATCGACGGTGAGATAGTCCTCGGAGATATATCCACACTCCCGCACATCATAATCGCGGGAACCACCGGTTCGGGTAAATCGGTTTGCACCAACGGCATCATCATGAGCATACTCTACAACGCCACTCCCGATGAGGTGCGGCTCGTGCTCATAGACCCGAAGGTGGTCGAATTCAAGATCTACGACGGCATACCGCACCTGCTGATACCGGTAGTCACCGACCCGCGCAAGGCAGCGGGCGCGCTCGCATGGGCGGTGCAGGAGATGCTGAAAAGATACAAGCTGTTCGCAGACAACAACGTCCGCGACATAAACGGATATAACGAGAAGGCACAGGAAACGGACGGCATGGATCCGCTGCCGAGGATAGTCATCGTGATCGACGAGCTCGCCGACCTCATGATGGCAGCCGCAGGCGAAGTCGAGGATTCAATCTGCCGTCTCGCACAGATGGCGAGAGCCGCAGGTATGCACCTTATAATCGCAACTCAGCGCCCGACGGTCGATGTCATCACGGGACTCATAAAGGCGAATATCCCGTCGAGGATAGCGCTGAAGGTATCCTCGGGAATAGATTCACGTTCGATAATAAACGAGATAGGCGCGGAAAAGCTTCTTGGTCACGGGGATATGCTCTATTTTCCGACGACCTTTGCAAAGCCGCTGCGCGTGCAGAACTGCTTTACCTCCGACAAGGAAGTGCAGGCAGTCGTTGAGTACATAAAGACGGGCTCCGGAAATGTGGAATACGATGAGAACATCATCAACGAGATCGAGCGGAGCACTCCCACCGGCAAGGGCGAGAAAGCCGATGATAACGGCAAGAGCTATGACAGCGGCAGCGACGATGATCTCATCGAAAGAGCAGTGCAGTGCGTAGTCGAGAACGGACAGTGCTCGACGTCGTATCTTCAGAGGAAACTCAAGCTCGGATATGCGAGAGCCGCAAGGATAGTCGATGAGCTTGAAGAAATGGGTGTTGTCGGTCCGCAGGACGGCGCGAAGCCGAGACAGGTCCTGTGGACGATGCAGATGTATTCGCAGCAGAAGCTCGGCATAGACCCGAACGCGGTCTATTATGCCAATAGCGCGGACAGCGGGGACGAGCCGCCGTTCGATGAATAAAACGATACGGGGGGAGTGAGACAATGGCAAATACAGGCGGCAGGAAGCCTGCATCAAGATCGGGCAGCTCCTCAAAGAGATCAGGATCTTCTGCGAAAAAGCCGTCCTCCTCCGCGAAGAAAACGGGCAGCTCTTCAAAAAAGAAAAGCTCATCCGGAAAGTCGGCTTCTTCGCAAAAAAAGCTTGCGTCCTCCTCACTGAAATGGTTCGCGGGATTTGTGCTCTGCCTGCTCGTACTCGTCGGGGTGCTCATGGAAAAGGGCATACTCTCCATCGATACGATAAAGCATTTCCTCGGGC
>CAMVPV010000326.1 GCA_947169455.1 uncultured Clostridia bacterium
CATGCGGTCAAGGGGCTGGAGAATTTCGAAATCGGCATCTCATGCACACGGGCGAATTCCATCAGCTTGTTGGTGGAATCTACGTCCATTTCGTACGTGATAGTATTTCCGTCGCCGTTGGATGTGAGCAGCCTGCCCCAGCGCTGTTTCGGGTTCTTGTTCTCCTTGCGAAGCTGCATCAGCCTGCCGGGCCCCGTAAAATCTGTATATATCGGCTCGGGCATATCGAACTGCCTGTTCCAGTATTCCTCGTCCTTCTTCTGCTTTGCGCTGCCCTCGTATTCGAGGTCTTTCTTCACCGATTCGATATATGATGTCATCGGCTTGGGATAAGGCATACCGAAGAGAAGGCTGCTGTAGATCTCCATAACATCGCGTGAGAATGCGATCACAGAGCCGGAGTCCATGCAGGAATGATGAACGTTGAGATAGAAACCGTTATAACCGTTGGGCAGCGATACGATAACTATCCTCGAAAGCTTTCCGCCGTAGGTGTCAAAAGGCTGCGATGTCCACTTGTTCAGTACTTCAGTCACTTTGTCTTCCTGCCATGCGGAAAAATCGTAATACTCAAAGAATTCGTTCCTGTAGGGTTCGATATACTGCCAGAGCTCACCTGTCTCAGGGTCTTTCCATATCCTCATCCGCATGGATTCGCAGCGCTCAACCGCCCTGTTGAGAGCCTCTCTCAGTGCAGCGATGTTGAGTTCCATCTGAAGATACTGACCTGTTCCGATATTGACTATCTCGCCTGTCGGACTGTACCTCAGCGTACTGATGTGTACGAGCTGAGCCGGAGTCAACGGATAACAATCGTAAGTGATACCGCCTATGACCTTCTGCATTTTCAGACACCGTCCTTATTTTTCAATGTAAAATATTTCGCATTGCGAAATTATTATATAATAAATAGGCTGAACATTCAATAGGTATTTTTAACAAAGTTGCGCAAATACCATAAGAATTATTTGTCTGGGTAATATGACAGAACTATGCGCAGCAGCCTGATAAGCTCCCGGACATCATTCTCGCCGAGCATACTGAACAAACCCTCATAATCGTCATGGATCTCGCGGCGCTTTTCCTGTGATGCGCGGCGGCCATCCTCGGTGACGGCAGCCTTCACTACACGCCTGTCCGAGTCACTGCGAAGCCTGACGATAAATCCCTTCTGTTCGAGGCTCTTGAGGATATCAGCCATTCTGCCCGGCACCACATGGAGTGCCTTTCCGAGTTCTCCCGCCGAAACGCCGCCTTCACATTCACAGAGATAGTTCAGCACACCGTACTCACCGCGTATGCTGTTGATCACCTCTATATTGTTCCTGCGGTTGAGCAGATCGGCAAGCACACCGTAAAGCTCCTCCGGGAGAGAATCGGTCTTTATGTCCATTCAATATCACTCCTTGTGGATACCTTCGATGAAATTAAGAATGTCATCCATCACTTCTGCTCTGTTGTATTCCAGCAGCAGATCATGCCGTGCACCGCTGTACAGCTTCATCGTGACATTTTCCATCCCTGCTTTGCGGAAAGAACTGAAAGCAGCAAACACTCCCTTGCCGTATGTTCCCACGGGGTCTTCGCTCCCCGAAATCAACATCACCGGCAGATCCTTTTCCATCTTCACGATATTCTTCATATCCGAAACGTACAGCAATCCGCCGACCATATCACGGTACATACCGACTGTCGGGGTAAATCCGCAGAATTCATCGGCTGTATATGCATCGACTACCGCAGGGTCGCGGCTGAGCCAGTCATAATGGGTACGTTTGTTTTCCACCCTGTCGTTGTAGCTGCCGAAAACGATAGCGGAGATCTTCCGGCTGGAATAATGCACACCGTACCTTTTAGCCAGAGCGCAAAGCACCTTGTAGCCTCCGTCAACATAGGCACTGAGACGGTTGCCCGTTCCGCAGATCACAGCAGCATCACAGCTTCCGGGATATCTTATCAGACAGGTGCGCACCAGAAAGCTTCCCATGCTGAATCCGTAGTAATAAAGCGGCAGACCGGGATACTTCGTTTTCAGTATCCTGTTGAGCCTGTTCACATCGGCGGCGGCATGATCCCAGCCGTGCTGTTCAGCAAAGAAGCCGGGCTCTTCCCCCGGTTCTACCGAGCGCCCGTGACCGAGATGATCGTTCCCTGCGGCGATATATCCATGCTCCGCGAGGAATGTCATGAATTCGGTGTATGCTCCGATATGCCCGGTTATGCGGTGTGATATCTGTACTATACCGCGCGGTTTGCCGTCCGGAAGGCAGATGCGTGCGTGTATCCGGTTTATCCCTGTGTGCGAAGGATAAAAGATATTCTTGAATTCGGGCATAGCAAATTCCCCCTTTCTCAATATGTATAATTATAACAAAAAAATATCCAAAAGTCAACTAAAATTTTTATATTAAAAAAAACACGGCACCTCTGCATTTTTTACAGAAGTGCCGTGTCAGCAGTATGAGATCATTCGGTCAGTTCATCTATGGTCCTGCGGTATTCATCCGGCATTGCGCCGACTATCCTTTCAGCTACGATCTTTCCCTCACTGTCAACGAAATAGGTCGTCGGGATAGCCGTCGAGGGAAGTATATCATTGATATCGGCAGGCGGCGCGAGATTGAGATATCCGCAGCCTGCATCAGAAAGTAGCTGTTTGGCAAGCTTTGTATTCTCAGGTTCATCTGCATCGAGACAGATACCTATGATCTGACAGTTCTTTCCTTCTAATTCCTCTGCCATTTCACCGAGCTCGGGGAGCTCACTCCTGCAGGGACCGCACCACGTAGCCCAGAGATTGATCATAGTGATATCGTGACCGGCGAATAGCTCCTC
>CAMVPV010000327.1 GCA_947169455.1 uncultured Clostridia bacterium
CCTTGCCATCGTACTTGAACGCTTCCCTGCCTTTTATGCCGAGGTCGCCCTCGTGATGATAGCCGACCTTTCCGAGCGCGGCGATCACCTCGTCAAGCACGGTATCATCGGCAATGACAACATCGATATCAATGACAGGCTTCGCTGAAAGACCCTTCACCGAGGTACTGCCGATATGTTCGATACGCAGTGCAAGCTTTCCGAGCGCCGCTCTTACTTCGGCGGCTATCTCCGTAAAATCGCGTTCCCATTGTTCATCATAGGGTACAACGACAACGTGTTTTGTTTTCATCGTATCTTTATGCTCCTTTTCATTTATGCAGCGGCGGGCGGCGCATTGCGCCGTGAGCGCTTCGTATATACTTCCTCTGCGAAGCCTCATTTCGGCTTTGCAGCAGTGGCAAGTATATCAGCAAAAACGACATTCATGTTCCTGTTCCAGAAATTGCATCTGATCTCATCAAATTCACCGTATTTCTTTTTCAGCTGTGCTTTATCAGGGATATCGGTATCCGAAAGAATGCTCATCCGCCATTTTCCGCCGCTGTAAGCACAGATCGTAAATCTGCGGTTCTCAAGTATTGCAAAAAGATCCTCAAGAAATGCAGTGTATTCTTCCTCATAAGCAAAGAAATGCTCGTGCCAGTCTCCGAAGAATATTGAAAATTCACCGTCTATCTCTATCCACAGATCATCTCCGTATTCGCTTGTCAGTCTGACATCAAGATAATGATCATTTTTCACGGCAATATGCGGCTCATATTTCTGTATCCGTGAAAGAAGATCATCGATCTTATCTGCCGGTTCACAACAGGTCATGCTGTTCATTCTGTGTCCTCCCGACAAGTATTCTCTGACTGCTGCCGTTCCGCTGCTTTTTTATCCTTCCGGATGCCGTACTGCCGGCGCACTATCGCGGCAGTGATTATTATCGCATAGCCGATGAAGCTGAGGTGATCCGGCAACTGACCGAGGAACAACGCTCCCAGAGCAGCCGCAAATATCACCTGCGAATAGTCATACACTGATATTTCCTTCGCGGGCGCCTTTGTGTATGCCGCTGTAATGCAGAACTGCCCGCCCGCCGCCGAACAGCCAGTCAGTACGAGGAACATGAACTGCTGTGCTGTCATCGGGGCATATCCGAATATTATGAACGGCAGCGATACCGCACAGGAAAACAGCGAAAAGAACAGCACTATCAGCGAGCCCTGTTCGCTGCGCTGACCGAGTTTGCGCACATATACGTATGCTATTCCAGCGCCCAGTCCGCCGATAAGCCCCACTACTGCGGGAAATGATTCCGCGCCGAACGACGGTTTTACCACGAACATCGCTCCTGCAAATGCACTCAGTACTATCGCCCATTCTACCTTGTCGGCTTTTTCGCCGAGTATAGGTATCGAAAATAATATCGCAAAGAACGGCGAAAGCTTGTTCAGTATGGATGCATCGGAAATGTTCAGGCGGTCTATCGCGTAGAAATTGCAAATAAGCCCCGCCGTTCCGCAGAATGCCCGCATGAACAGATATTTCATATTTCCCTTGCCCGGGCGGAATTTACCGCCGTTCTTTATGATAACGCTCACAGCGAGAACCGCCGCGACCGCATTTCTGAAAAAGCATTTCTGCATTGTGGGCAGATCGCCCGAAAGCCTGATGAAAAGGTTCATCAGTGCAAAAAAGAACGCTGCACCTATTATGCACAGTATCCCCTGATCTCTTTGTTTCACAGATATCAACACCCTTACCTGCGGTATGTGCTCACTTACCGGTCATTTTTTTCAAAGAAGCCGGCTATCATTTCAAGGATATCCCTGTCATGTTCCATATATAATTCCTTATCGACAGTTCCCTGAGGATCGCTCTTCTGATATTCTAACGCTGCATCTGTCAGATAATATGAATAATGTTCGTTATGCCCCGGTCTGTCCATCAGCATGAATTCACATCTCTCATTTGTTATGCTGTCCTTTTTATCATATATCGGACTTCGCTTTCCGCCGTAAAATACATCGGTATCAGCGCTTATCACCAGCACCGGTATATCAGAAGCGTTTATGCCGTCCACCGCCGACAGCCAGCCGTCATCTCCGTATTTCAGTTTTATGAACGCAAGGTTGATCGGTCTGATGAGAAAATATGCAGGACCGGTAAAGCGCTTCACTGAGCATTCCCACTGCTCCGCGGCGCAGTCAAATCCCGATGTCGAAACGACAGCATCTACCCTGTGTCCGTAATTCAGCACTGCCGCTGCGGAATATCCGCCCATGCTGTGCCCGAACAGATACACCGGCATATCCTCAAATTCTGCGCAGCTGTCACAGTACGTCAGTATCGCATCGAGATCATACACAGCCTGGGTATATCCCCCGAACGCCCTGCCCCCGCTCGTATAGCATCCGGTATGATCAAAGCAGAGCACACGGTAACCCTTATCTACAAAAAATCTTATCTCGTACAGCTTGACATCATTTGCATCACCGTGACCCGGTACAACGACGACAAGTCCCTTTCCGCTATCCTCACCGTAGAGATACGCCGAAAGCGTATTCTCCCCGGACTGCACCTCTATCAGTCTGCGCGGGTACTCATCCGCGATATCGTCATACAGAAGTAATCTGTCGGAACGGTAGTCCTTTTCGTATGTATATTTCTTCATGACAACGCTGTGCACCGCTGCAATACCGACTGGTATCACAATAAAGTATATCACACAAATGACGATGACGATGATCGTTATTATCTTTTTCATTCATATCCCCTTTTTTATTTTGTGTGCATCAATGATTATACCACATAATCATAAATATATCAAGAAAAAAATCAAGGG
>CAMVPV010000328.1 GCA_947169455.1 uncultured Clostridia bacterium
CCGGGGTATCATAATCAATGACGAGAAAAGAATGGAGATAGTTATGAAAAAGACGTTATCCCGACGCATAGCAGTATCATTATTGATGTGTATCTTATCGCTCGGACTGTTATGCTCCTGCGCAGACAGTTCACAGAAGCCCGAAGAGCCCGACCCCTATGAGTATCTAAAGACGGGCATCGTCGGTATGTGGATGGAGGAGGGCGGTCCCCACATGGAGGACAGCTTCGTCTATGGCCCCGGGTATGATTTCTATGAATTCACTTCCGATAATGTCATGTATTTCCACCACCTGTACAAGAATGAACAGGGCGGTATCGTGGATGGCGTGACCAGCCCCGGTAATTATCACTTTGAAAAGAATGCAATGATATACGATGAGGTCGAGCAGCCCACTCCCGAGCAGTTCAAAACGAGCTCCGAAGAGGATGCACAGGAGAGCGGAACTGTGGAAGAAACAGCCGGCACAGAGGAAACGAGCACTACTCCCGAGGGACAGAAGGCGGGAGTATATGTTGAGATAGACGGCGACCTCATGACGATGGAAAGCGCAAACGGCGTCACCAGATATGTAAGGCTCAGCCTTGAAGAAACGACCGCTTATCTGCTGCACTATCAGGATGAGGAATACAAGACGAAGCAGGAAGAGTATATGAAGAAGCTCGAAGAAGAGGAGATCGAAAAGGAAAGAGCGGAGTCCGCCGCTTCGGAGTCCGCCGCTGAGGAAACAGCAGAGGAGACCGTTTCCGAAAGTTCCGCTGCTGAAACAGAAGCAGTGACTGCGGAGGAGACTGCCGCCGGAAGTGCAGAAGAAACTGCCGCAGAAAGTGCGGAGGATGCTGCTGCAGAACCGGCAGCGTGAACCGATACTGCGCGATATAGATTCAATAAGGAGAGCTGTTCATTATGGCAAAGATGATGTGGGCAGGAAGATTTTCTTCCGAAGCCGACCCAAGAGTTAACGACTTCAATTCCTCGATATCCTTTGACGCGAGAATGTACCGCCATGATATCCGGGGTTCGATAGCCCACGCCGCCATGCTCGGCGACTGCGGCATAATCGAAAAGGCAGAGAGCGAAAAGATCATTGAAGGTCTGAAGGGGATACTCGCCGACCTCGACAGCGGAGCGCTCGCGTTCGACCCCAACGCCGAGGATATCCATATGTTCGTGGAGCAGGTGCTCACCGAGCGCCTCGGAGATACCGGAAAGCGCCTCCACACCGCGCGCAGCCGTAACGATCAGGTCGCGCTCGACATAAGGCTCTATCTGCGCGACCAGACAAAGGAGATAAAGGCGCTCGTCCTCGATCTTATAGAAACGCTGATAAACCTCGCGGAGGAGCATCTCTACACGGTAATGCCCGGATATACGCATCTCCAGCGCGCACAGCCGATAACCTTTGCACATCATATAATGGCATACGCACAGATGCTCACGCGCGACCTCGGAAGGCTCAGCGATGCATACAGGCGCATGGACGTCATGCCGCTCGGCAGCGGTGCGCTCGCATCGACGACCTATCCCATTGACCGCAGGCAGGTATGTGAACTTCTCGGTTTCCGCGATATTACATACAACAGCCTTGACGGTGTATCGGACAGGGATTTCTGCATTGAACTCTGCTCGGCGCTCTCTGTGCTTATGATGCATCTTTCGAGATTTTCCGAGGAGATCATCATGTGGTGCAGCTGGGAATTCAAATTCGTGGAACTGGACGATGCATTCTCGACAGGCTCATCCATAATGCCGCAGAAGAAAAACCCCGATATCACTGAGCTGATACGCGGAAAGACCGGCAGGGTATATGGCGATCTTATGACACTGCTCACGATGATGAAGGGCATACCGCTCGCATACAACAAGGATATGCAGGAGGACAAGGAGGCGATATTCGATGCAGTGGATACCGTCAAGCTGTGTATAACGACATTCGTGCCCATGCTCTCCACGATGACTGTCAACAAGGAAAATATGCGCCGCGCCGCCGCAAAGGGATTTATCAACGCGACCGACTGCGCCGATTACCTTGTGAAGAAGGGTATGCCGTTCCGCGATGCATACAAGATAACGGGAACGCTCGTGGCGCTCTGCAGAAAGAAGGACACCGTTCTCGAAGAGCGCCCGCTTGAAGAATACAAGCGCCTTTCCGATGTGTTCGATGAGGATATCTACAAGGCTATCGACCTCGATACCTGCGTGATGCAGCGCAAGGCTGACGGCGGTCCCGCGCCGGAAGCCGTGCAGGTGCAGATTGAAAAGCTGAAAACAGAGCTCAGAAAAGAACAGGAATGAGAAAGCGGCGTAAAGTACAGATATTTACACTATGCGGCTTGTTTGTATTATAATATGAAAAAAGAGGTCATGTCTGATATGTTCAAGGTATTTATAGACGGCAAGGAAGGAACCACGGGGCTCCAGATAGTGGAGCGCTTCGCGGGGAGAGATGATGTCGAGCTGCTGGAGATCTCCGAGGAACTCCGCAAGGACACCGCCGAGAGAAAGCGTCTGATAAACGAGTCGGATTTCACGTTTCTCTGTCTGCCGGACGACGCCGCAAGAGAAGCGGTGGGTCTTGTTGAAAATGAGAATACGCGCATCATCGACGCATCTACCGCTCACCGCACCGAGGCGGGCTGGGTGTATGGTCTGCCCGAGCTCACTCCCGAGCGCAGAGCCGAGATAGCAGCTTCAAAGAGAGTTGCTGTTCCGGGCTGCTACGCAAGCGGATTCAACACGCTGGTATATCCGCTGGTGAAAGCGGGGATATGCGCGCCGTATCAGCCGATAGTATGCTTTGCGATATCCGGTTACAGCGGCGGCGGCAAG
>CAMVPV010000329.1 GCA_947169455.1 uncultured Clostridia bacterium
GCCGTCGCAGGAATAGAAGTTTATCGTCGCGGTCTTTCCCGGAACGGACGACACCCGCGCAAGGTTCCTGCGGTTGAACACCTTGTTTATCAGCGAGGACTTGCCGACGTTCGAGCGCCCAGAGAATACTATCTCGCATACATCGCTCGGCGGGAGCTGTTCAAATTCACCGTATGAGCGGAAAAACTCCGCGTTGTTGATATTCATTGCAGTTCTCCGCTGTCACGAACGTATGACGGTGCCGTCGTCGTTCTTTTCGGGCTTGGGCATCTCACCCATCGAGCGCGGCACCTTTCTGCCGGACTTCGCAAGCGCGGTGTCGAGCACATCGGTGAGGGTGTCCGCGAGCACGAAGTTTATGCTTTCGCGCACGGTTTCATCCACATCGTCGAGGTCGCCCTTGTTCCCCTTGGGGATTATCACGGTCTTCATGCCTTCCTTGTATGCCGCCATGGTCTTTTCGCGCAGACCGCCTATCGGCAGCACCTTTCCGTGCAGGGTTATCTCACCGGTCATCGCAACGTCGCTGCGGACGGGTATCCCCGAAAGCGCCGACACGAGCGAGGTCGTCATGGTAACGCCCGCGGAGGGACCGTCCTTGGGGGTAGCACCCTCGGGAGCGTGGATATGGATATCCTTGTTCTTGTAGAATTCGCTGTCGATGCCGTACTTTCCGCACACCGAGCGCACATAGCTTATCGCTATCCTTGCGCTTTCCTTCATCACATCGCCCAGAGAACCGGTCGTTTCGATATTTCCCTTGCCGTCGAGCACGAGCACTTCGAGCGGGAGCATAACTCCGCCTACGGATGTCCATGCAAGACCGTTCGTAAGACCGACCTCATCGACGCGGCTCAGGCGCTCATCGAGGTATTTCCTGTGACCGAGATAGCTTTCAAGATTGCGTGCTGTCACGGATATCTTAGTTTTTTCGCCGGCTACTATCTGCTTGGCGGATTTGCGGCATACCGAAGCAATGCGGCGTTCGAGAGTGCGGACGCCCGCTTCTTTTGTATATCCGTCTATCATATTGTAGATCGCGTTGTCAGCAAATTTCAGCGCCGAGAGTTTTATCCCGTGCTTCTTTATCTGCTTGGGAACAAGGTGTTCCTTTGCGATATGGAACTTTTCCTCGCGTGTGTAGCTGGAAAGCTCTATGACTTCCATCCTGTCGAGCAGAGGCGCGTCTATCTCGTCGGTGCTGTTGGCGGTGGTGATGAACAGCACGCGGCTGAGGTCGAACGGCACTTCTATGTAATGATCGCGGAAGGCGCTGTTCTGTTCGGCATCGAGCACCTCGAGCAGAGCTGCGGAGGGGTCGCCGCGCATATCGTGCGTCAGCTTGTCTATCTCATCGAGCATGATGAGCGGATTGTTCGTGCCCGCCTGTCTTATCGCCGCGATTATCCTTCCGGGCATAGCACCCACGTAGGTCTTTCTGTGTCCTCTGATATCGGCTTCGTCACGCACGCCGCCGAGGGATATCCTCACGTACTTCCTGCCGAGCGCAGACGCTATCGACTTGCCGATAGAGGTCTTGCCGACGCCCGGAGGTCCCGCGAGACAGATTATCTGCCCCTTGATATCGGGTGCGAGGGCGCGTACAGCTATATTCTCGACGATCCTTTCCTTGACCTTTTCAAGTCCGTAGTGGTCGTCGTTGAGTACCTTTTCGGCGTTCACTATATCGTTGTTGTCGTCCGAGCTGGTGTTCCACGGCAGTTCGAGCACGGTATCGAGGTAAGTCCTCAGAACAGCGGCATCCTGCGACATGGGCGGCATCCTCAGCAGGCGTCCGTTTTCCTTCAGCAGCTTCGTTTCCGTCTCCTGCGGGAGATGCAGGGCGCGGATAGCCTCCTCGTAATCGTCGTCGTCCTCGCCGAGGACTTCCTGCGGCGATTCACCGAGTTCCTCCGATATGACCTTCATCTGCTCGCGGAGATAGTATTCACGCTGGCTGTTGTCGATATGTTCGCGCACCTTTTCCTGTATGGTGCGCTCTATGCCGAGTATCTCGACCTCGCGCGTGAGCATCGACAGCAGCATACCGAGACGGAGCTCGGTGCTGCTCTCCTCGAGGAGCGCCTGTTTGTCGGCGGGCGAAAGCGCGAGATTGAACGCGATCAGCTCAAAGAGTTCAAAAGGGTCTGTCTCGCGGAGTATCGTCTCGGTCATTTCATGCGGCATACGCGGAACGGCAAGGCAGTACTGATGGAACGTGCCTTTGAGAGCGCGCATCACCGCATCGAGTTCTATGGGGTCGGCGCGGAGCTTTTTTTCGGGAAAGCGCTTTACCTCTGCGGTATAGCAGCTGCCGGAGAAGTCAGCGCTCACGAGCTTTGCGCGGTAGATGCCATCCACGAGGACGCGGGTGACATTTTCCGGCGTTTTGAGCATCTGACGTATCTCGGCGACCACGCCTGTCTTGTATATATCATCATCCGAGGGTTCATCTACATCGGGGTCTTTCTGTGCCACGAGGAAAACGCGCTTGTCGTTTTCGATAGCCTTTTTGAGTGCGGTCACAGATTTTTCGCGTGCCACATCAAAATGCACGGCGGCGTTGGGAAAGACCACAAGTCCCCTCAGTGCGAGCATGGGCATTGTTACGATGCCCTTTGCGCCGGTGTTCATAACTTTTTCCTCCTTAATTCTCGGTTAGAGGTCACTGCGGATAATTCCGCACATTATATATTATACTGCATCCTGTGCCGCTTTGCAAGGCACAATTTAAGGTAAAACGGAGCGCAGCTTCAAGCCTGCCCTGAAAGCTGAGAAGGTTGAGCAACAAGAATTTTAAGATATACAGTGTTCCCTTCTCGGGGGGAC
>CAMVPV010000330.1 GCA_947169455.1 uncultured Clostridia bacterium
GCACAACGGGGGTAACCATGAAAAAGAGGCTGATGATGAAATTTCTTGCCGCGCTGACCGTCTGCGCGATGATGCCGCTGTCTCTCGTATGCAGCGCAGAAGACAGAGAGGAGATATTTCTCTCTGACGGTACACAGCTGTATCTCAAGCGTAGTCAGACAGACTACCGTTCCGAGGAATGGTCGGAATGGTACGAAAAATACCGCAGTGACAGCAATGCTCCCTCTTACGGTGAAACAGAGCTGAGTCACTTCGGCATTTCTCTGACCGCACCCGCGCCTGTCTTTGAGGAGGGCGTAAATGAAGAATGGGGCGAGGATTGCTGGGAATTTTACGGCGGTGTGGGCAGCACGGAATATACGGTGAATATCGTCACTCCGTATCTGGATCACACGGGTCGGATATATAACGTGAACTATGATCGGTATTCGGATAAGTATCTTCCATCTATCGCTTGGAGGATGCCCGAAAGCGATAGATATCCTCTTCTGTTGTCGGTCAAATTGGCACAGGCGGGTATCGGCAGGCTTGCGGCACGCAAGGGACTGGATGCTGTCCGTTCCGAATACGATTATGATCGTCTTTTGTCCTTGCTTGAACTCAGTGACTATGACGAGCTGACCCCTCTTGAAAAAAGGGTGTTCGTGCCGCTGATAAGAGAAAAGGAACGCTGGGTAATAGCGGACTTCCACATTGACACAGGCGGCGTAAAGGGTTTTATACATAAATTTCCCGCTGACGGTCAGCCCAATAAAAACGATGTATTTTATGCGCTGCTTGCTGTATATAGGGAAGATGACCTGAACAGTCCTTATTACATATACATATATACCGCCGATTTTGATGTGCTCTGTTCCATGATAAATTCCGTGAGAGCCGTTCCCGATGATCCTGTATAAAGAAACGGTGTTTTCCGTAACATCTGCGGAGAACACCGTTTTTCATTCATGATATAGTCTTTCCCTTTTTCTTCTTTTCCGGTTCTATGGGAGCCTCCTGACCGCCCTTGTCCACAAAAACGCTCTCATCTTCAAGGGGCTTGAGGTAGTCATATTCGGGGTTGTCCCGTCCGAGTTCCTTGTAATACGGCGTTATGACGTACTTCTGTATGAACGGATAGGAGTTGAACATGATGATGAATCCGGAGAAAGATATCGACCACAGCGGTATCAGCAGGAACAGAAAGTAGAAATTCAGGAAGAATGTGAGTACCAGTATCACGGCAACGCCTGCAAGGCAGAGCAGCGTGATGAGGTTCTTCTTCAGCGCTATGCAGGTGAGGAAGAACGAGTTCTTTATGCAGTTCTTGAAGCTCAGCTCGGTAGCAACTATCATCGGGAAGATATAGAAGTTCATGATCAGCACCGTGAAAGCCACGCTCAGCGATATCATGCACAGCACATAGAATATCCACCCGCCGCTGCCGGCTTTTTCAGCGAGGTCGGTATATACGAACACCGCGCAAACGCCGGATATCCCCATGAGCACATCGAGTATGCCCACGGGAAGGGTGCGTTTCCAGTTCTCGGTGAAGCCCTTCCAGAAATCGTGGAAGATGAAGGAATTCTTTTCCAGCACGAAATTGCGGAGAACCTTGGTCATCCCGCCGAGCGCAGGTCCTATGGTGATTATCGGTATGCAGAAAACGAATGTCAGCAGGTTGAGCTGTATCAGCTTCCAGAATTTACGCCCGTACAGTTCCCAGAAGCGGAAAAACGGCTTTTTCTGCGGGGCGTCCTTTGCGATGCCCGAGCCCGCTCTTGAAAAATCATTGCCGAAAAATCCCATATTTGCACATCCTTTTAGTTACCAGAAAAACGAAGTTGCTTTCAGATACCCGATATCAGCAGGTATATATAAACAGATAATCCGTCAACTGCCGCAGCTCCTGCCGCCATGACGGATATCAGTGCGAATTTTTTCAGATAGAGCAGACAGTCCGCAGGTTCATACTCTGCGGGCATGAACGTCCTGCGGAACACCGCCGACGACATACGCATCGATTCACGCGCTGCGAATGAAAGCACGGCTGCCGAGAGCACTCCGCCCGGCATGAGCGCGAGAAACCCCCATGCATATTCACCGCTGCGGCATATCTCCGCGCTTGCCAGCCCGAGCCCCGTTCCGAAAAAGAACGGCACTCCTGCTTCGAGCGGCTGCATCACAGCCGAAAAGCCGCAGATGAAGCATATCCCCACCAGCAGAGCCAGCGTTTTCAGTGAATCCGCAGCTGTCTCAAAGGGGAGCCTGTCCGCGGTGCTTATCGCGGTGAACCGTCCGCCCGGCACGAATGCCCCGCAGACCACTCCGCACACCGCCGCAGACATTATCGCCGCGAACCATACACTGTTCTTGTCTGCTGTATTCTTTTCCTGCATATACATTCTTCCTTTGCTTTTTTATAATGTATATGCAGCCGCTCTGCGGAAAATTACTTGCTCAGCTCGTAGGCGCGCCTTGTGCAGCTTTCGCAGCAGCGCTTCACATCCTCTGCGAAGCTGCCCTTGTAGAGCTCGTCCAGTCCCGCGAGGGTCGTTCCTCCGGGCGACGACACCATTCTGATGAGCTCATCTATGGTATGGCCGGACTCTGTCATCATTTTTGCGGAGCCGACGAGCGACTGTGCAAAGAGGTTCATGGCTTTTCCGCCGTCTATGCCTACCGATGCGGCATAATCTATGAAATGCTTTGCGAAAAGATAGATGAATGCGGGGGAGCTGCCGTTTATTGCGATTATCTCCTTCATCCTGTCAAGCGGCACTTCCTCGGTGATGCCGCCCGTGCGGAATATCCCGCACACCGCTGCAAAATCCTCATCGGAG
>CAMVPV010000331.1 GCA_947169455.1 uncultured Clostridia bacterium
TGCGTCATACAACATAAAGATTACTAAAAAACCTAAAATAGCCGGCTGCGAGGAACAGCAAATATAAATTCCACCGAAACAAGAAAAAGGATGAGAGGAAAAGCGAATATAGATCAACCAAAATACAAAAAGGAGCAGGCTGCGCAGAACAGCGACTATAAAGCAACAAAAAACAGGGAGCCGGAATAATTTCCTGCTCCCTGCGAAATATTTACTTCTTCTTTGCAGCCTTCTTTTCGGGCTCGGCGGGCTTGTAATCCGCACCGTAATATGCTTTGAGGTATATCTCCTTTATCTCACTGATGAGCGGATATCTCGGATTTGCGCCCGTGCACTGGTCGTTGAACGCATTCTCGCACATTTCGTCAAGCGTTTCGAGGAATACCTTCTCATCCACGCCGTAATCGCGGATAGTCTCCTTGATGCCTATCTTCTGCTTCAGCTCATGAACGGCTTCAACAAGGCTGCGGAACTTGTCCTCGGTGCTCCTGCCCTTCAGACCGCAGAACTCTGCGCACTCCGCATATCTTTCCATTGTGTGCGGATACTTGTACTGCGGGAAGGTGCCCATCTTTGCGGGCTTGGGGTCTGCGTTGTATTCGAGGATGTACTCTATCAGCAGCGCATTTGCAACGCCGTGCGCTATATGGTGATAAGCGCCGAGCTTGTGCGCCATCGAATGGCATACTCCGAGGAATGCATTTGCGAACGCGATACCTGCGATAGTAGCGGCATCTGCCATTTTCTCGCGCGCTTCGGGATCTTCCGCACCCTTTTCGTAAGCCCTCGGCAGATACTCGAAGATAGTCTTCATCGCCTTCAGCGCAAGTCCGTCTGTGTAATCGGACGCCATTACCGAAGCATAGGCTTCAAGCGCATGAACGAGCGCATCTATGCCCGAAGCGGAGGTAAGTCCCTTGGGAGCGTTCATCATGTTGTCGGCATCGACTATCGCCATATCCGGAAGCAGCTCGTAATCTGCGAGAGGATACTTTATGCCGGTCTTTTCGTCGGTGATGATAGCGAACGGAGTACACTCCGAACCCGTTCCCGCGGATGTGGGTATCGCCACGAAGTACGCCTTTTCGCCCATTTTCGGGAAGGTGTATATCCTCTTGCGGATATCCATGAAGTTCATCGCCATATCCATGAAGTCGGCATCGGGATGCTCATACAGCACCCAGATTATCTTTGCGGCGTCCATAGCCGAACCGCCGCCCAGCGCGATGATGCAGTCCGGTTCAAAGGACGTGCACTGCTTTGCGCCCTCCAGAGCGCAGCCGAGTGTCGGGTCGGGCAGAACATCGCTGAATACATCGTACTTTATGCCCATTTCACTGAGCTTGTCGGTAATGGGCTTTGTATAATCGTTCTGATAAAGGAACCGGTCGGTAACGATGAAGCATCTCTTCTTGTTCATCACCGTGCCGAGCTCGTCGAGAGCGACGGACATACAGCCTTTCTTGAAATATACCTTTTCGGGTGTCCTCAGCCAGAGCATATTCTCTCTCCTCTCAGCGACCGTCTTTATGTTGATAAGATGCTTCACGCCTACGTTTTCGGAAACGCTGTTCCCGCCCCACGAGCCGCAGCCGAGCGTCAGCGAGGGCGCGAGCATGAAGTTGTAGAGGTCACCTATCCCGCCGTGAGAGGACGGTGTATTGATAAGTATGCGGCAGGTCTTCATCGCCTCGCCGAATTTATCAATCTTTTCCTGCTGTGTCACGGTATTTATATACAGCGACGATGTGTGACCGTAGCCGCCGTCAGCTATGAGCCTTTCCGCCTTGGCAACTGCGTCGTCGAAGTTCTTCGCCTTGTACATCGCGAGCACCGGAGAAAGCTTCTCGTGTGCGAATTCCTCGTCGATATCCACGCGCTCTACCTCACCGATGAGTATCTTCGTAGCGGGATCGACCTTTACCCCCGCGAGCGCAGCGATATCGGCAGCCTTCTGACCGACTATCCTTGCGTTCAGCGCGCCGTTGATTATCATGGTCTTGCGCAGTTTGTTCGTTTCCTTGGGGTCGAGGAAATAGCAGCCTCTTTCGGCGAATTCCGGCATTTGTCCGTCTTTCTCTATGCAGCACATCGTATATCTTCGCATCAGCGATGACCGACTGCTCGGATGCGCAGATCATGCCGTTGTCGAAGGTCTTGGAATGGATTATCGAATTGACCGCGAGCTTTATGTCCGCGCTCTCATCTATGATAGCGGGAGTATTGCCCGCACCTACGCCGATCGCGGGAGTTCCGCTGGAGTAAGCGGACTTGACCATTCCCGGGCCGCCCGTTGCGAGTATGATATCCGCCTCTCTCATTATCTGATGAGTGAGGTCGAGCGAGGGAACGTCTATCCAGCCGATTAAACCTGCGGGAGCGCCTGCCGCAACTGCTGCTTCAAGCACTACCTTTGCAGCGGCTATCGTGGAGTTCTTTGCTCTCGGGTGGGGCGAGATGATGATGCCGTTCCTCGTCTTGAGGGCGAGCATAGTCTTGAATATCGCGGTGGATGTGGGGTTCGTGGTGGGTATGACCGCCGCGATGATACCGATAGGCTCAGCTATCTTCTTAATGCCGGCGGCTTTGTCCTCTTCGATGACGCCGCAGGTCTTTGTGTTTTTATATGCATTGTAGATATACTCGGCAGCGAAGTGGTTCTTGATGACCTTATCCTCCAGAACGCCCATGCCGGTCTCCTCGACCGCCATTTTTGCAAGGGGTATCCTTGCGCGGTCGGCAGCCATAGCAGCTGCTCTGAAAATGATATCTACCCTTTCCTGACTGTATGATGCGAATATCCTCTGGGC
>CAMVPV010000332.1 GCA_947169455.1 uncultured Clostridia bacterium
AATATCCGCAGCGAACCGTTTTTATACTTCATGATGACCCCTCATTCCTCTGTTAAATAATCAGAAGGAAATGACCTCACGCTCGTTCTCGTTGCGCTTCGGACGTCCCATCAGTTCGGCAAGCGCACCGCGGACGCTCTTTCCGTTCACGAGAACATTGTAGCAGCTTTCGGTTATCGGCATATCCACTCCCGCCTGCTTTGCAAGCTCATACGCCGCCTTTGTACAGAAATAGCCCTCTACCGTTCCGACTATCTTCACGGCTTCCTCGGGGGCTATCCCCTGCCCTATCAGCATACCCGCACGGCGGTTGCGGCTGTGCATACTCGTGCAGGTAACGATGAGGTCACCTATGCCGGTGAGCCCGGCAAAAGTCGCAGGCTTCGCACCGAGAGCCACTCCGAGGCGCGTGATCTCGGAAAGTCCCCTCGTCATCAGAGCAGCCTTTGTATTGTCTCCGTAGCCCATGCCGTCACATATTCCCGCACACAGCGCGATTATGTTCTTCAACGCTCCGCCAAGCTCACAGCCGATGACATCGGTATTCGTATAAATGCGCAGAGCATCGTTGCTCATGGTATTCTGAACGATATTCGCATACTCTATATCCTCCGACGCCGCAACGACAGTGGTAGCCATACCTATCGCAACCTCCTCCGCATGAGAAGGTCCGCTCAGAACAACGATATGATTATCGGGGAGCTCCTCACCGATAACAACACTCATGCGCTTGAGAGAGCCCGCTTCGAGCCCCTTGCCCGTATTCACGACAACGGTTTTCCTGTCCATGAACGGCGCCGCCTCCGCAGCGACCGCCCTTACAAAGCTGCTCGGGATGCCGAAAATCACAAGATCTTTTCCCTTTACGCAGGACTTATCCGCCGTGAGCGCAATATCCTCGGGTATCTTCACTCCGGGGAGCTTCATCTTGTTTTCGCCGTCTGCGCGGATAGCTTCTATCTCGCTCTCCAGCTTTGACCAGACTGTTACCTTATGACCCATTCCGTTCAGCATGACCGCGAGGCTGAGACCGAATCCGCCTGCACCGAGAATTGTGATCTCCGACATAATATACCGCCTTTCTTATTCGTCCTTTTTCTTCTGACCGAACTTGTTTTCCGTGCCCGCCTTCAGCCGTGCGATGTTGCTCCTGTGCATATAGATGAGCAGCACGCTCGTGCCGATAACGAGGAATGTATATAGCAGCGAAGTTTCCATGCTCTTGCCGCGCAATAGGTGATTCACGCAGAAGGTTATTACAGGGTAAGCGACCGCTGCAGATATCGAACCGACTGAAACGTACCTTGTGATGAGCACTATCAGTATGAAAAACGGTATCACGATGCAGAACGTTATCGGGTCGATAACTATAAGTATCGAGCTTGCGACAAGCACGCCCTTGCCGCCCTTGAATCCGTAGTATATCGGGAATATATGTCCGATTATCGCAAAAAATCCCGCGATATATCCTATCGCCTGTGAATCGAGCAGACCCACCTCGGCGGTTTCTCCTGTCAGCAGCGAGAAGATCAGTCTGCTGAGCAGCACAGCGATGATCCCCTTTCCGAGGTCACCTATCAGCGTAAGCAGTGCGGGACCCTTCCCGTAGCATCTGAGAGTATTGGTAAGCCCTGCGTTCTTGCTGCCGTGTTCACGGATATCCTCATGCTTCAGAAGATGTATCACAATAATGGAGCTGTTGCAGCTTCCGAGGAGATAGGATGTCACAGCAGTCAGCAGGAGAGCAACTATATGCATTTCAATTCACCACATCTGTTATTTATTATCATCGCGCCCGCGCTCCCGTACTACAAATCTTATGGGCGTGCCTTCCAGCCCGAAGGTCTGCCGCACCTGATTTTCGATATACCGCTGATAAGAGAAATGGAACAGGTCGGCGCGGTTGACGAACAGCACGAACGTGGGAGGACGGGTCGAAGGCTGCGTCATGTAGTATATCTTCAGCCGTCTGCCCTTGTCTGAGGGCGGCTGGACCCTCGTGGTCGCGTAAGAAAGCACATCATTGAGCATACCTGTCGATATCCTCATTGAATTCTGTACATTTACAGTGTTGATGAGCTCGAACAGCTTGTTCAGCCGCTGACCGCTCTTCGCAGAGATGAACACGAACGGCGCATAGGACATGAAGCTGAACTGTTCTTTCAGGCGTTCGGTGAATTCATTCATCGTGCCGCCGTCCTTTTCAACGGCATCCCACTTGTTCACGGCGATGACGCAGCCCTTGCCCTGTTCATGTGCATAGCCCGCTATCTTCGTATCCTGATCTGTAACTCCCTCCACGGCGTCGATCATGATAACGCATACCTGCGCCTCATCGACCGCCATGAATGCACGGAGCACACTGTAATGCTCCACCTTTTCGGTCACTTTGGATTTTCTGCGTATGCCCGCCGTATCGACAAACACATATTTGCCGAATTGATTTTCGATCACGCTGTCGATGCAGTCGCGCGTCGTTCCGGCGATATCTGATACTATCGAGCGCTCCTGCCCCGATATCTTGTTCACGAGCGACGATTTGCCGACGTTAGGCTTTCCGATAACAGCAACGCGGACGTAATCCTCGCCGTAATCATCCTCTTTTTCCTCCGGAAAATACTTGAAAACTTCATCAAGCAGATCGCCCGAGCCGTTACCGTGTATAGCCGATACAGCGAACGGTTCCCCGATGCCGAGATTGTAGAATTCATAGAAATCGGCGGGCAGCTGACCGGGACTGTCGCACTTGTTCACGCAGAGTATTATAGGCTTGCCGCTCTTGCGCAGCATTGAAGCGACCTCCTGATCTC
>CAMVPV010000333.1 GCA_947169455.1 uncultured Clostridia bacterium
CTATCGGAAAATGTTTTATGTTTATTATAGATATTTAATTGCCGAAGTAATAAGCTGTGAAGGGCAAACAAGAATAAATATCCGAGGCGTTTGGCAGAGACATTATTACTTAGGCAATTAAAATGTTTGAATTTCCGATAATACAGTTTGCAGAGATACGATTGTCGGTTATAGCTATACTCAAATTATATAATTGCCGAAGTAATAAGATGCGACAGCACCGCTATCGTTACAGCTTTATCACTTCATATACATTCCGCTCTTTGTCCTGCAGGAGATAATCGTACAGCGCCTTCAGAGCGTCACCCTTCTTTATGCCTCCGTCCGGGTCGAACTTTCCGCTCCTTGTCGTTATATATCCGCTGTACCGCCCGATAGCCGCATATCCGCACAGCTCGCTCGTTTCCGGTATGTCCGTGTAGAACTGCTTGAATATGCCTTTCATTTCCGCTGCCTGCCAATCACCGCTGTACATCTTGACATATATTTTCAGCAGCTCGCTGCGCGTCAGCCTGCGCGAACGCATATCAGCCGTTTCCTTCTCGTTCTTGCCGGTGTAGAGATGATACATTTTCTTCCCGAAGCCGACGTTCAGCAGGTCGAGGAATTCCCCGACCGTGATATCCTCCTCCGGGCACAGCCTGTCGCTGTCCGTGATATATATCCCGTTGTCGAGCAGCGTGTTTATCTCCTTTTCGTACTTGTACCCCTTGATATCGGAATACTTCACGTCCTTTTTCTCCGTTTTCGGATTCTTATCCGCATAGTAAGATGTTCCGAGATACCCTATGCGTTCGCCCGTGAGCGCGTTCAGCATGAAATCGGAATCGAACGTGTATGTGAGGTAGATGTGCGGCTTCAGCTGGAGATCGGCAAAGCCCTCATACGAAAGGGTCGGCTTCATGTCCTCGAAAAGCCTGTCATAAGCCGCCTGCTTTGAAACGAGCTTCGCCTCCGGGAATTTTATATCGTGGTATGTATATGAGAAATTGAGCACCTCGCTGTGCGAATCCACACTTATGATGAGCTTGTCCTGCGGCACCTCCAGACCGTTCACATAGCGTGTGAAATATATCGTCTGCTGTGCAGGTGTGTTATCGTATTTGTACGTTTCAGAGGAATCGGAATACCTGTACTCCTTGTACCTGTCACCGAGGAAGTGCTCTCCCGCGCGCTTTGCGACCGCAAGTGCATTATTGTGATCGAGGGCGCTGTTATCCTTATTGGCACTTTCCTTTCCGTAGCCGTAAGTTTTGCTGAACCTTATTATCTCGCCGGTAAGGGCGTCCATATACACGGTCAGCGAGATGTAGTCCTCAGTCGGCTTGTTAGTAGTGTATTCAAAATCGAGCTTCCACGCCTTGCGCGGGTTTCCGCAGTCGTCCGGAAGATCAATGACCGTCTTGCGTGAGGATATCATGTTGTCGTTCAGTATGATGTAGGGGTCGTCCTTGATTATTTTCAGCGCCTTTTCGTATGTGATGTACGTGTTCTCCTCATCGAAAGCCTTCATCTCGGCATCGGTGAATTTATATCCGCCATAGCCCGCGCCGGCATTGACATAGCCGCTGTCCTCTTCTTCCTCTTCTTCCTCGTATTCCTCTTCGACCATATCATCGTCGTAGCTGTCCCAGTCGTAGGCGTCCGTCTGGGAATACTTCTTCATATCGACGTATTTTGAGGTGTATTTTCCGGTGAATGCATCTATCTCGTTCTCGCCCTGATTTACGGGAACATACACGGGCAGAGCGAACACATCATTGACATACTCACCTGTTTCCTCATCATAGCGCATCGTGTAGATATTGTAATATGCCTTCAGACCCTTGCGCTTCTCGTATATCTCGGATACCTGCTCCTCGGAGAGGATATTCTCGGGCTTGGGGATATCGGCATCGTTCCACCATTTCAGGCGGAAGCTGATGAGCTTTCCGGTGTCGCGGTCGATGGTCATGGAGCCGCTGTTGTTTTTCACGGGGATATCGTTCTCGACGCGCTTTATAATGAAGGTGACGTTCTGCGCATTGAGCGATGATGAAAATGTGCTGCGCTCGAAAACCGCGTGACCTTTGAGGTCCGGCATGAGTTTTTTCAGATTTTCCTCGGCAGCCTTCTGCTGTTCGGCAGCGGTCAGCTTTGCAAAGCGGCGCTTTCCGGAACCGGAGCGATCTTCATTATAGTATTCATACCCGGTGATATTTCCCCTGTAATATCTCACGGTTATGGATTCAACTGTGACCTTGTATTTCCCGCCGCTGTTGTTTTTCCGTTCCTCCTCGCGGTACCATTTGAATGTGTAGTAGGAAACGCCGTATTTATTGTTTGTCTCCTTGCTGAATTCGGTGAGGCTCGCGGGGATATCGACGCGCTTCTTTACGTCAGCGACAGCGTTCTGCAAAGCCTTTGTCTCGGCGGTCTGACCGCCCGCCGCCGTGCTTACGGAAGTGATATCGGCTGCGGATATATGCGGCGCGGGTGCCATACCGCAGGACAAAGCGATCACTGCCGCCAATATCATAGCTGTCTGTTTTTTTGTCTTCATGAATAATTCCTCCGTTTCTGTAATTGTGAAATTACATTGTCTATAAGTATAACACATCAGAACAGTGAGATTTTTCATGATTTTTCATTGTTTACAGAAAATTAACATTTGGGACGGCGGCGTTCCTCTGCCTAAAACAACGCCAAAAACAAAGCCTCCCGCTTTCAGGGGAGGCTTTGTGATCTCGTACAGGCGTCATACAACATAAAGATCACTTATTACTTCGGCAATTAAATATGCACTACCCACAAC
>CAMVPV010000334.1 GCA_947169455.1 uncultured Clostridia bacterium
GCGTTTCCCCACAGCCCGTTTCTTCTGCTGTATCCGACTGATCAACAAGCGGACACCGTCAGCCTCAAAATGCTGCTGACGGTGTCCGCTTCAATTAATATTTACTTAAATTATATAGAACCAGCTGTCCGACTGATTCAGTTCCTCATGATGCACCTTCGCATCTGATGAGTATCTGAATACGAGCTCCGGGTCTTTCAGGCTTACCCGTGCTCCCGCAGGCACCGAGCTCGTGATGAACACGTTACCGCCGATCACCACATTCTCCCCGATGACCGTCTCGCCGCCGAGTATCGTAGCATTGGAATATATCGTCACCCTGTCGCGTATAGTCGGGTGACGCTTCTTGTTCCTCAGCGACTGCCCGCCGCGCGTCGAAAGCGCTCCGAGCGTAACGCCCTGGTATATCTTCACGTAGTCGCCTATCTCCGTCGTTTCTCCGACAACGATACCAGTTCCGTGGTCGATGAAGAAGTATTTTCCGATAGATGCGCCCGGGTGGATATCTATGCCCGTTCTGCTGTGCGCATACTCGGTCATTATCCTCGGTATCAGCGGCACGCCGAGCAGGAAAAGCTCGTGCGCTATGCGGTTCGTCATTATCGCAAACAGCCCCGGGTAGGTGAATATTATCTCATCGTGGTTGAATGCAGCGGGGTCGCCCTCGTAAAACGCCTCAACATCGGTGTTGATGTATTCCCGCAGCTTGGGTATCTTCTTCACGAACTCCGCCGCAAGCTCCTCACCGCATCGGAACAGATCACACTCCGCCATCTCCTCATATTCCGGAAGATACCGCAGCACCATGGCTATCTGCTTGGAGAGCCGGTACATCACATCTTCAAGCAGCATCGTGACATTGTTTTTCATCGTATATACGCGGCAGAGCTTGTTCTTGAAGTACCCCGGAAAGATTATATTCCGCAGCTCCGTTATGACCTTCACTATCTCGTCCTTGTCCGGGTTCTGGAAAATACTCTCGGTACAGTCCGCAACGCGCCCGAGAGAATAATCCGCAAGTATCTCATCGACCAGCCCGCCGGTAATGATCGCTTTGTCAGCCATGATGATCTCCTCCTTTCACGACCCGGCTACGCGATGGATATATCCGTCATTTTCCAGCCGAGACCGTTCCTGACTATGTGCGCCTTTTGCGCTGTCATTGTGTATGACTGCGCATCGTCATTGTAAAAACTCAATCTGAAATAGTAGTCCGCCTCAGAGATGCCGTACATCTTCCTGCCTGCATAATCCACACGCACATGGATGATGCCGTTCTCCGTATCTGTTTCTCTGAAAGCTGTTTCCAGCTCTGCAAGTATTTCCGGCGTGAGATCATACCCTGAGGAAATGCAGCTGTTCATTCCGGCATCATCGCTGCGGACCAATGAGGTGTAAAACTTTTCAATGGCCTTTTTCTGCCCGCCCATATATGCCGCGAATATCATCGCGGCAAGGGCAACGGCGGCGGCAAAGACAAGGAATATCTTACCGAGCGTCTTTCTGCCCGCCGCTCCCGATCTTTTTTCATCCATAGATAAATATCAGTCCTTGAGCACTGCGCCCTGCGCTCCCGAAGTAACGAGAGCCGCATATCTCCTGAGGTAGCCCTTGAGTTCCTTCTTTTTCGGAACGAATTCCTTCATTCTCGCTGCAAGCTCTTCATCGCTAATGTTCAGCGTAAGCTTGTAATTCGGGATATCCACCGTTATGGTGTCGCCCTCGCGCACTACGCCGATAGCGCCGCCGACAGCCGCCTCGGGCGATACGTGACCTATCGATGCTCCTCTTGATGCGCCGCTGAAACGTCCGTCGGTGATAAGCGCAACGGTCGAGCCGAGCCCCATTCCCATGATAGCGGAAGTCGGGTTGAGCATCTCTCTCATGCCGGGGCCGCCCTTGGGTCCTTCGTAGCGGATAACGACAACATCACCGGGATTTATCTTTCCGCCGAGGATAGCCGCCTGAGCGTCCTCCTCGCAGTCAAATACGCGCGCAGGACCCGTATGCGTGAGCATTTCGGGAGCAACTGCCGAACGCTTGACAACACTGCCGTCGGGAGCGAGATTTCCGCGCAGCACCGCGATCCCGCCTGTTTCGGAATACGGATCTTCAACAGGACGGATAATATCCGTATCACGGTTCACGCAGCCGCTGATATTCTCGCCGACAGTCTTTCCGGTAACGGTCATGATATCGGTATTGATGAGCCCCTTCTTATCGAGCTCGTTCATAACGGCATATACGCCGCCCGCTTCGTTGAGATCCTCCATATACGCATGGCCTGCGGGCGCAAGGTGACAGAGGTTCGGTGTCTTTGCGCTGATCTCGTTTGCTATGTCGAGGTTGATATCTATACCGCACTCATGAGCGATAGCGGGGATGTGCAGCATCGTGTTCGTGGAGCAGCCGAGCGCCATATCCACGGTGAGCGCGTTCTCGAAAGCCTTTTCGGTCATGATGTCGAGCGGGCGGATATTTTTTTCGAGCAGCTCCATCACCTTCATGCCTGCTTCCTTCGCAAGGCGTATCCTCTCGGAATATACTGCCGGGATAGTTCCGTTGCCGCGCAGACCCATTCCGATAGCCTCGGTGAGGCAGTTCATGGAATTTGCGGTGTACATTCCGGAGCAGCTTCCGCAGGTGGGACAGGTCTTGTTCTCGTATTCCTCAAATTCCTCCGCGCTTATCCTGCCCGCAGTGTAGGCGCCTACCGCCTCGAACATACTTGAAAGCGAGGTCTTGCTGCCCTTTACACGTCCTGCTAGCATAGGTCCGCCGGAAACGAATA
>CAMVPV010000335.1 GCA_947169455.1 uncultured Clostridia bacterium
TCCACAGATATCCCAGGATCCCCGCCTGCAGGATCAGCAGCAGCGGGAAGAACAGCACTACGTTCAGCATACCCACGAAGCCGGTTATGAAGTTTTTGCGGGTATAGAGGAACATCGCACAGAGCGCCACAGTGACTATCGCGCCGACTATTGCGAACCTTGTCTGGTTGGTATATCGTATATCGAAGAAGAAGACCGTATAGTCGAAATATACGAGCAGCGCCGAGTAGAGAAGACCTATCACGCTGACACCGGTCTTGACCCATTTGTTCTCGCTGAGCGGCTGCTTTTCCGGCTTGGTGCTTTCGGCAGTAGCCATTAAGATATCATTTCCTTTCGGATAAAATTGCATATATTATCATAGTACTATATATATCGGCGCATATCAACAACAAATCGGTTACAATTCAAAGACAATATGAAAAGCGGACATTTTCTGCAAATGTCCGCCGGAAATATCATCTGTATTTGTTGATGTTTTTCATGATGAATATCGCGCACACGCCTGCTACGAGGAGGATGAGCACAACGGTGAGTATCGCAGCGCCCGCCATAGATTTCTTGACAGCGTTTGCTGACTGGTAGTCGCCGATATTCTTGACGCGCTCGCCCTTACTGTTCTTGATGACTATCTCATCTATATAGCAAACGGTATCGCTGATAGGCACGGATGAGGTTATCATCACGCCGAAGAGTGTGTTTTCGGCGCCCTCGGGCGGTGTGATCTTTATCCTTTCCCATCTCGGTGCAGAGGTCATGGCAACGCTGACATCGTAGGATACCTGCTGACCGTCTGTGAAGAACTGGAGCTTGTCCGCGCCGCATTTCTGGGCATACACGCGCGCCGATATCTCGCAGCCCTCAAAGCTGTCAAGACCGAAATCCCTTGAATCTATGTAGAAGCCGACGTTCCTGAGATCCTCGGCGACCTTTCCCTGAGAATCGAAAGTGACAGCGAGGCATCTGTTCTTGATATCGGGAACATCGCCGGAGATAGTCAGTTTCATCCCGAAGCCCTCAACTGCGCCGAAGGTCTGGAGTATGCCGTCCCTGATGGCTTTGTCGGTATCGAAGGATAACGTGGCCATCGAGGTATCTGCCGCCGTGGTGATAGCCTCTTTATTCTTCTTGTTGTCCTTGTCCTTGGCGGGTTCCTTGTCGGCTGCTGCCGATACAGACAACGCCATAGCCGCAGAGAGGAGCACAGCTGTTAATACACGGATAATTCTCTTCATATAGCAAGTTCATTCCTTAAAAATTTATTCCGTCCGCCCCCGGACTTGCGCCGGGTGATCTTTATCATCCGGATGTGTTTATAAAATCACACACATCTATTGTAAAACAAAAAAGAAAATTTGTCAATATCTTTTGATGAAAACATATTGACAAATTTACCTTGATTAATTTGAGTGAATGTTACAATTGATCCCCGGCTTCTCTCATGAAAGCGGCAATATGTGCTGCGGGCTTTTGTTGTGATGTGATATGTATTCACCAAAGCAAATAACAGGGGGCGGCAGACGCCGCCCCCATGGGTCTCTGAACTATATGACCGTCAATCGGATGCAGAAAGGATAACTTCGCTTACGAGGTTGGCGGGAAGCTGCTCATATCTGAGGAACTCAAATGTGAAGCTGCCGCGTCCTCTGGTTATCTGCCTGAGCTGTGTGGTGAAGGTCTGCATCTCTCTTGTGGGTACTTCCGCTTCTATCTCGGTATAGCCCTTCTTTACGGGGTTCATGCCGATAACTCTGCCCCTGCGCTTGTTGAGGTCGCCCATGATATCGCCGGTGTTGTCATCGGGAGCGATGACGAACAGCTTTCCGATAGGCTCGAGGATAGCGGGGTCAGCCTGCTTGGTGCCTTCCTTGAAAGCGATCGATGCAGCGGTCTTGAACGCCATTTCCGAGCTGTCAACGGGGTGGTAGGAGCCATCAACGAGAACTGCTTTAAGTCCGGTAACGGGGAACCCTGCGAGAACGCCCTTCTTCATGCAGTCCTGCAAGCCCTTTTCAACAGCGGGGAAGTAGTTCTTGGGAACCGCGCCGCCGAATATCTTCTCTTCAAATACGAGCGTATCGGAAACACAGGGCTCGAACTCTATCCATACATCGCCGAACTGACCGTGACCGCCCGACTGCTTCTTGTGGCGTCCCTGAGCCTTTACCTTCTTGCGGATAGTCTCCTTGTAGGGCACCTTGGGAACAGTGAGATCGACATCAGCGCCGAACTTGGTCTTCAGCTTTGCGACAGCTACCTCGAGGTGCTGCTCGCCGAGACCTGCGAGTATGGTTTCCTTTGTAGCCTCCTCCTGGAATACCGAGAGGGTCTTGTCCTCATCGGTAAGTCTCTGGAGACCGGAGGATATCTTGCTCTCGTCGCCCTGTGTCTTTGCGCTTACAGCCATCTTGTAACAGGGCTTGGGGAAGTCTATCGCGGGGTATGAGATAACTCTGCCGGCTGCGCAGAGAGTATCGCCGGTGGCTGCGCCTATCTTTACGGCAGCAACTATATCGCCCGCATTTGCGCTGGTGAGCTCTGTCTGCTTCTTTCCGCAGAGGGTGTAGAGCTTGCCAAGCTTTTCGGGAGAGCCGGTCGATGCGTTCGTGTAATCGCCGTTAGCCTCGATGACGCCGTCCATAACCTTGATGAAGGACATTTTTCCTACGAAGGGGTCAGCGACTGTCTTGAACACGAAGCCTGCCGCGGGTGCGGACTTGTCGAACTTTGTCTCGGTAACGCCGCCGTCCGATGTCTCGGCTTCCTCGGCGGGTCTGTCAG
>CAMVPV010000336.1 GCA_947169455.1 uncultured Clostridia bacterium
GAAAAGCAGCAACATTTTATTATTCAGGATTTCCATTTTATAGAAAAAATATTTCAGATCGGCATAGATCACCTTGTCGGCGTATCTCAGATACAGACACACCGGAACATGGAGCAGGAGCACAAGTGCGAGTAGAATGCACGCAATAATGATAAGAGCTTTCATTTATACATCGCTCCCATCCTCACCGTCCTCTTGCCCGCCCTCATCTGTAAGCATTTCGGCGAAGTCCGCTTTCTTGAAATCGGGCAGCGGGGGAAGATCGTCGAGGCTTTCAAGACCGAAGCAGCGGAGAAAGACCGGCGTAGTCCTGTACGCGAGGGGGCGCCCCGGCACATCGAGCCTGCCCGCTTCTTCGAGCAGATTCTTTTCCACGAGGGAATTCACCACGCTCGAACTGTCCACACTTCTTACGTGTTCGACGAAAGCCTTGCTCACAGGCTGATTGTAAGCCACTATCGTGAGCACCTCCATAGCGGCTGCCGAGAGCGGGGTATTCCGCCGTGTATCAGCTGCCGTGCGGACATTTTCGGCGTATTCGTTGGTCATTCCGAGCTGCCACATATTGCCGAGCCGAAGCACCGTCAATGCGCTGCCGCAGCTTTCATAGCGGGCTTTCAGACCGTCGGCTATCTCAGTGAGCTGTTCCTCTGACACCCCGACCGCTGCGGCAAGACGTCCGCTCTCGACGGGGTCGCCGCAGGCAAACAGCACAGCTTCGGCGGCAGACAGCAATTTATCGGATATCATCGTCGTCGTTCTCCTTTTTATCTTCCTCGTCGAAATCGGAGCGCACCTCATCGCCTTCTTCGGGAACATATTCGCTGTTGAAGGTGATCTCGGTGCTGTCGCTGTTAAGGCATATCCTTCCCGACTTCGTAAGCTCGAGCACAGCGAGGAAAGCGGCTATACGGTCGGAGCGGCTCTCCATATCATCGAAAAGCGCACCGAGACTGCATTTTCCGCAGTCATAGAGCCTGCGGAGGATATAGACTATCTTGGCGGTAACCGGTACGAATTTTTTCGATACCAGTGCCGAGAATGCCGACGATGTGACAGGCTCGTCCTTATCCTTCTTCACGCCTATCCCGAGATAGGCTTTGCGGAGCACCTCAGCGTCGTGTATGATATTGTATGAGGTATCGAAGTCGAGTTTCATCGGCTTGCGGACGAATATCACATCGCCCGAATACATTTCACGCAGCTGAGCCGCCATTTCGCGGCATATCGAATATTCGACCAGCCGCCCCTGGAGTTCTTTTTTGAGCTGTTCGGCTTCCTCGTGCCTGGGCAGAAGGCTGACGGTCTTTATATAGATGAGCCGCGCAGCCATTTCGAGGAATTCACCGGCTATTTCCATGTCGTTTTCAGCCATCTGACCGATATAGTCGAGATACTGATCGACAAGTACAGTTATCGGGATATCGTTTATATTGAGTTTATGCTTGGCGATAAGGTGCAGCAAAAGCTCAAGAGGTCCCTCAAATACCTCTAATCTGAATGACAGCTGTTCCATAGATTACACCGGAACGCCCATGATAAGATCTATCCAGTCCGTAAGGAACAGCATAGCATCCATCGCTATCCCCCTCAGCCATGAAAGGGGCTTGTCGAGAAGACCCGAATATACGGCTATGAGGGTGCCTATGAGGATATATCTCTCATACTTCATGATCTTAAAGTATGCTTCATCTGACATGAACAGGTTGAATATGCGCGAGCCGTCCATCGGCGGTATCGGCAGCAGATTGAACACCGCAAGTCCTATGTTAATATATACCATCGCCAGAAGTATATTCAGTATCACATCGGCAGCCGCCGATGCTTCGGGGCTCCGGAGATATAAAGCATATCCGAAGCGGAAGAATATCATCGCGGCGAAAGCCATGAGCAGATTTGATACAGGTCCCGCGAGAGCGGTTATCGCCATGCCGTTCTTGGGGTTCTTGAAATTGTTCGGGTTCACCGGTACGGGGTTTGCCCAGCCCACGCCCGCGAATACCATCAGAAGCGTCCCCATCAGCGAGAGGTGTTTTATGGGGTTGAGGGTTATCCTTCCGGCGTCCTTGGCGGTGTCGTCGCCGAGCCAGTGCGCCGCGAGCGCGTGAGCGGATTCATGTACCGGAAAAGCTGTGAAGAGAACGATGATATGCGAAACTATGCTCGTTGACCTTGATGTGTCCATAAATTCTCCTTCACAGCCATAAATTCAATCTCAAATTTCATTATACTATATATTATGACCAAATACAATAGGCAAAACACCGTTTTTTTTCTATATAATCAAAGAAAATGTGAATGTTTTGAACATTTTTCCTGAAAGTACTTGCATTTTCTGAACAGATATGCTAATATAATATAGTCATGTTTAATATAAGGAGGTGTACACCATGGCAAAATGTGATATTTGCGGAAAGGGTGTTACTTTCGGTATTAAGGTTTCCCACTCTCATCATCGTTCCAACAGAATGTGGAAGCCCAATGTTAAGCGAGTAAAGGCTATTGTTGACGGAACTCCCAAGCATATCTATGTATGCACAAGATGTCTCCGCTCCGGTAAGGTGACAAGAGCCGTCTGATTAACAGTTGTTCCGTGCCGCCGGCGGTACGGATATAATATCCGAATTGTACGTACAAAGTAAAAAAGACGCTGCCATACGGGCTGCGCCTTTTTTATTTTTCCATGACCCGGGTTTCAGGAGGTTTCAGGCAGCTGTTGTTTCTTCGGCGATCAATGTATATTTTTGTATATTAAAATCCACTATCTACAACTTAAGGAT
>CAMVPV010000337.1 GCA_947169455.1 uncultured Clostridia bacterium
CCTTTCCAGACGCAGCAATGGTAACAGAAATCGTGCCGCTCAGGTACAAGGGACAGCACACCATACCTTCCGATACGGTATGCTATCCCGCAAAGCTCGCGCACGGACATATAATCAGCCTGCTCGAAAAGGGCGTCGATTTCATATTCTACCCCTGTGAGAGCTATAATCTCGATGAGGGACACAGCGACAATCACTACAACTGTCCTGTTGTGGCGTATTATCCGGAGCTGCTGAAGGCGAACATACCCGAACTCAACGACGGCAACTTCCTCAATCCGTACATGGAGATAAACCTTGAACGACACTGCGTTGAGGTGCTCACCGAGCTTCTCGGCAAGTACGGCATCAGGGACAAGCAGGTGAAGAAAGCGTTCGAGGATGCTCACAAGGCGCTCAGAAAGTACCGCGACGAGCTCATCGCGGAGGGGCGTGAGATAGTTGCACAGGCGCGCCGCGAGAACAAGCCGATAATCGTGCTTTCGGGCAGACCGTACCACATCGACCCCGAGATAAACCACGGCATACACAAGCTGATGACCTCGCTCGGGCTTGCTGTGATAACCGAGGACAGCGTTTCCGACCTCGCAGAGACACCGCAGCTCCGCGTGCTCAATCAGTGGACGTACCATTCAAGACTGTACCGCGCGGCGGAATATGTCACCACACAGCCGGATATGCAGCTCGTGCAGCTCGTATCGTTCGGGTGCGGCATAGATGCCATCACCACCGACGAGGTGCGTTCGATACTTGAAAGCAAGGGAAAGCTCTACACGCAGCTCAAAATAGATGAGATAAGCAATCTCGGCGCGGCAAAGATACGCCTGAGAAGTCTTGTTGCGGCGATGAGCGAACAGAAAGCCAGCATAAAATGAATTACGCAGTATTTACCCCCGAAATGAAAGAAACGCATACCATCCTCATCCCCGATATGCTGCCCGTTCATTTCGGGCTGCTGACCGAGGTGTTCCGCGAGTACGGCTACAAGACCGAGCTGCTCACCTTTTCGGGCAGGGAGGTAGTTGAGGAGGGACTGAAGAACGTCCACAACGACGCCTGCTACCCCGCGCTGCTCGTTATAGGGCAGTTCATGACTGCGCTGAAAAGCGGAAGGTATGACCCGGACAGAACGGCGCTGATGATATCTCAGACGGGCGGAGGCTGCCGCGCATCGAATTACATCCATCTGCTGCGCAAGGCGCTCTCGAAGGAATATCCGCAGATACCCGTGCTCTCGCTGAATTTCAGCGGACTGGAACAGGGGAGCGGTTTCAGGATAACCCCGATAATGCTCATGAAGATGATGTATGCGGTGCTGTACGCAGATATGATAATGTCGCTGTACAATCAGTGCCGCCCCTATGAGCTGCACGAGGGGGACAGCATCCGCGTGCGGGATGAGTGCTCCGAGGATATGCGCCGCGCACTGAACGGCGGCGATTTCACCGGGACCAAGAAGCATTACCGCCGCATACTCGAAAAATTCTCCGCGATAGAGCGCACCCGCGAGAAAAAGGTGCGCGTGGGCATCGTCGGGGAGATATACGTCAAATATTCACCGCTCGCAAACAATCACCTTGAAGATTTTCTCATCGCCGAGGGCTGCGAGCCGGTAGTTCCCGCATTCCTTGATTTCTGTCTGTACTGCCTTGCGAATACGCTCAACGACAAGGAATATTACGGCATGAAGCCGAAAGCGTTCGGTGTGATACGTCTTGCGTACAATATGATATACAAGAAGCAGCGCGAGATGATACGCATCGTCGAAAAGTACAGCAGCTTCGAGCCGCCGCACGATTTTGAGGAGCTCCGCGGCTATGCGGACAAATATATCAGCCAGGGCGTGAAGATGGGCGAGGGATGGCTCATCCCCGCAGAAATGGCTGCGCTCGCCGAGCACGGCACGGGAAATATCATCTGTACGCAGCCGTTCGGGTGTCTGCCGAACCATATAGTTGCGCGCGGAGTTGCCCGCACCATCAAGAAAGCCTACCCCGATACCAACATAGCGGCGGTGGATTACGATCCCGGCGCTGCGCGGGTCAATCAGGAGAACCGCATAAAGCTTATGCTCGCGAATGCGCGGAAATGAGGTGCTGCTTATGAACAGCGGATATGAACCGAGAAAGCCCGACCGCCGTTTCCTCAAATTCACGGGGCGCTTCGGGGCGGCGCTGGTAGCGGTGCTGTGGTTTGTCCGCGCGAAGATAGGCATTGACACATCCTCGATGTGCATACTCACGGGGATAGCGATATTCAATCTTGTTATGCAGAGCATCGACCGGAAAGCCGTTGAGGAAAATTACCGCCAGGCGAGGGCTATCCGCGAGAACCGAGATACCATCGACAGCAATGATATCGGCGGAGATGAATAGTTATGCTGTTGTCACGGGGAGATCTTCTCCTCATTATTCCGCTTTTTTCCGGAAAATCAAAATGACCGCGTTTGTTCTTATATGAGCAAGCGCGGGCGGGGCGTCCCCGCAGCCGCTCTCGCGCTGTTGCAGCCGCTCTCGCGTCGTTAATGAATAGCATGATTTCTTTTACCCCGCGTTTGTTCTTATATGAGCAGGCGCGGGGTGTTTTTGTTCTGGTTGATTTATATTCGCTTTTCCCCTCATCCTGATTTTTTCGTGTTTGTCGGTGGATTTATGGTTGCTGTTACGCGCTTCCGGCTATTGTTGGTTGTTATTTTGAATTTACTCGCATTGACGCCTGTGCGAGGGGACAACCCCATAGGAGGAGAGGGGCGCTCAGCTTACGCTCCACTACG
>CAMVPV010000338.1 GCA_947169455.1 uncultured Clostridia bacterium
ATGACGTGGGATTCCGCGATTACAGGTATTTCAGCCAGATATTCAAGAAGTACACCGGACAGACCCCGCGGCAGTTCCAGAACAGTGCAAATCAGTGTATGTATGCATGATCCGTACATGACAATTTTTGATAAGTCCGGCTGACAGAGAGCCGTTCATAATCATAAAATATTAAACCTTTATGGTAATATTTTTAGTATAAATGTCTGTACAAATTGATTATAATAATAATACAAGTTAACGACAAAATCTCTTAAAGATTTTCGTTATAAAGTAAAATGGGTAAAATGGAGGAATGATCTATGAAGTTGAGAAAAATCGTATCGGTGATCACATTGACGGCGCTCTGCGCATCCGTAATGACAGCCTGCGGAGACACAGGTTCATCGTCATCGTCATCGCCCGCACCCGCTGATACAACAGCGGCTCCCGCAGCAGCTGACAACGGCGGCGGAAATTCCGGCGGAGACAAGCTCATCAAGGTCGGCATCATCAACAACGACCCCAACGAGTCCGGTTACCGTACAGCAAATGACAAGGATCTCCAGGCTACATTTACTAAGGAAAACGGCTTTGACGCTTCCTTTGCTTACAGCCTCAAGAACGAAGAGCAGATCAATGCTGCTCAGAAGTTCATACAGGATGAGGTAGATTACCTTCTCCTTTCCGCAGCAGATACAGCCGGCTGGGATTCTGTCCTCAAGGACGCAAAGGATGCCGGCATCAAGGTAATTCTTTTCGACCGCACCATCGACGCTGACGAGAGCCTCTATGAAGCTTCCATCGTTTCCGATATGGCTAAGGAAGGTCAGACAGCGGTTGACTGGCTGAAGGGTCAGAACCTCGATCACTATGAGATAATCCATCTCCAGGGCGTAATGGGCTCCGCAGCCCAGAAGGGACGCTCGGGCGCTCTCGATGATACAGCCAAGGAACTCGGCTGGACCATCGTTACACAGCAGACCGCTGAATGGAACGCAGAGAAGGCTCAGCAGATCGTACAGTCCGCTATCGACTCCGGCAAGACATTCAACGTTATCTATGCAGAGAACGATGATATGGCCAAGGGCGCAGTTGCTGCACTCGATAAGGCAAACATCTCCCACGGTGTAGGCAAGGACGTTATCGTTATGGGCTTCGACTGCAACAAGTGGGCTCTCGAAGAACTCAAGAACGGCAACTGGAACTATGACGGTCAGTGCAACCCCTTCCAGTCCTCCTACATCAAGGATATCATCGATACACTCGAAAGCGGCGGAACTGTCTCCCAGAAGACCATTATAATGGACGAAAAGGGCTTCGACGCTTCCACTATCACACAGGAGGACGTTGACAAGTACGGTATCTGATCTCAGATAATTTCACAGTAATTCAAGAATAACAGTGCGGTGAGGCATATAGGGAATCATATGTCCCGCCGCACTTTTTTCTGACAGGAGGGAATATAATGCGCAAAGGTTCTGTTCTGGAAATGCGCGGCATATATAAATCGTTCCCCGGAGTAAAGGCTTTGCAGAACGTTGATTTCACCCTCTGCGAAGGCGAGATACACGCACTTATGGGAGAGAACGGCGCGGGCAAATCCACGCTGATAAAGGTGCTCACAGGCGTACATATCAAGGACGCGGGCGAGGTGTTCATCAAGGGGCACGAGGGCGCTGTTCAGATACGTTCGCCTCAGGAAGCGCAGAATGCCGGCATAAGCACTGTTTATCAGGAGATATCGCTCTGCCCGGACCTGTCGGGGGCGGAAAATATCTTCATAGGCCGCAGCAAGAAGGCGGGCGTCAACTGGAAAGAGCTGAACAGCGAGGCAGGGGAACTGCTCGATTCTCTCGGTATAGCCGTCAAGCCCACACAGCAGCTCGCAAGCTGCTCTATCGCGGTGCAGCAGATGGTCGCTATCGCAAGGGCTGTGGATATGGAGTGCAGCGTGCTGATACTTGACGAGCCCACTTCCTCGCTCGATGAATCGGAGGTCGCGAAGCTGTTCAAGCTCATGCGGCAGCTCAAGGAACGCGGCGTCGGTATAATATTTGTAACGCACTTCCTTGATCAGGTGTATGAGGTCTGTGACAAGATAACCGTCCTGCGTGACGGTCAGCTCGTGGGCGAATACGAGATAGAAAATCTCCCGCGCGTTCAGCTCGTGTCAAAGATGCTCGGCAAGGAGCTCGACGATATGGCGGACATCAAGAACGATATACCCGAATTCAGCGGCGACGACAGCGCTCCCGTATATGAAGCGCAGAACCTGTGCAGCACGGAGGGCATCAAGCCTTTCGATTTCAGGATACGCCGCGGAGAGGTCAACGGATTTACGGGACTTCTCGGTTCGGGACGAAGCGAGTGCGTCCGTGCGATATACGGCGCGGATACCGTTACGTCGGGCGAAGTAAAAATGAACGGTCAGCCGGTAAAGATATCCAAGCCCAAGGATGCCATGAAAAACGGCATAGCATATCTTCCGGAGGACAGAAAGCGCGACGGCATCGTAGGCGATCTTTCCGTGCGCGAAAACATCATTCTTGCTTTGCAGGTCAAGACCGGTTTCTTCAAGCCTTTTTCAAGGGCGAAGCAGATCGAATTTGCAAACGAATACATAAAACTGCTCGACATAAAGACCGCGTCGGTAAATACCCCGATAAAATCCCTTTCGGGAGGAAACCAGCAGAAGGTCATACTTGCGCGCTGGCTGCTCACCCACCCGAAATATCTTATCCTCGATGAACCAACGAGAGGTATCGACGTCGGCACGAAGAT
>CAMVPV010000339.1 GCA_947169455.1 uncultured Clostridia bacterium
CTTCTGTTTGCGGTTCAGCTTTATCTTCATAATACCACCTCTGTAAAGTGTATGTGTTTACAGAACTATCTCACAGTCGGGCTCTACCTTTTTGCAGACCTTCACTATCTGCTTGATTATCTTGTCGAAGGAAGCGTCGTCCGCATCAACGGTCATCTTCTGTGTCATGAAGCTGACTGTCGCATCGTTAACGCCGTTGATCTTCTTTATCTCGTTTTCCATCTTAGCGGCGCAGTTCGCGCAGTCAAGGTCGATAAGATCAAATGTTTTTTTCATGGTACATTCTCCTTCACGTTTCAATCAAATACATGAACAACTGTTCATGTATTAATATTATCACACGATTTCTGATTTGTCAAGGGGTTTTTCAAAAAAAATTTCCGTACAGCGCCGACAGATAGGAATTTATATGATGCAGATCAAAATTTATATAAATATGAAATCGCTGTAAAACGATTTTTTTATAATAAATGTCTATTGACAAACAGCGCGGCATATAATATAATTTTGTTAATATGATTTGCATATTGTAAATCTGCTCGAACGATCAGCGACAACCTGAAAGGGCGGTGTTACTATGGATAATTCCGGAAAATGGAATATCTCCGAAGAAGTGAAAAAGCACTATATCGATATCCTTACCGACGCTCTCCCCCTGCTCCGCGCACGAGCGGGCATACCCCAGGATGACCTTGCAGGCGTCATCGGCTTCACCAGACAGACCTACAGTGCGATCGAGCGCAAGGTACGCCCTATGTCATGGAACATCTACCTCGCCCTCGTATTCTTCTTTGACACGAACGCCGCTACCCACGATGAGCTCCGCAGTATCGGCGCATACCCCGATAAGCTGCTCGAAAGGATGAACAACTCCGTCAATTCGAGCGACGCCGTTATCGGCAGCACCTTTGAAGATGAATCCGTTATCCTCGATAAGCTCGATGAAAAGGCGATATATGCCGTAAAGACCGTCATCATGGCAGAATATGCCCGCTGCTCCGGTCTGTCTATCGATGCCCTTCAACAGCAAGATGTTCATCAAGCCTGCCGAAAAGGAAAAGCCCTCCAGGGATAACAGCGCAAAGCTCAAAGGAAAGAACAAGTAATATTCTGCGGCGCTCCAGCGATAACGAATGATACCGTAAGATATCATGAAATTACCGGCGCCGCATTTTGATTTGAAAGCAAGGTGTTTTGATTGATACCGGTTGACTGCCATACACATTCGACCAACTCCCCCGACGGCTACAATGCCCCCGAGGCTATGGTGAAACGAGCCTGTGAGCTCGGACTGACCGCATACGCCCTCACCGACCACTGCGAGATAAACCGCTGGTTCGCCTACGACCACTATCCTTCACACTCAAATCCCGAGGACACATACGATTTCGGTCACGATTTCGAGTGCTCCATGCGCGACAACGTGCGGCTGAAGGATCAGTACGGCGACCGCATCACATTTATAAACGGGATAGAGCTCGGTCAGATACAGTTCAATCCCTCGCTCGCCTCGGAGATCGCCGCCGACCGCCGTCTCGATTTCGTCATCGGTTCCGTGCATCAGGTGCGCGGCTTCGACGATTTCGCATTCACCGACTACGAAAAGACCGACCCCCAGATGCTCGTTGACAATTATTACAAGGAAATATACGAGATATGCGGCGTCGGCTGCTTTGATGTGCTCGCACACCTCACCTACCCCCTCCGCTACATCGAGGGCGAACACGGCATATCCGTGGATATGAAGAAAAACAAGGAGATCATATTCGAGTCGATGAAGCTGCTCGCGCAGGACGGGAAGGGCATCGAGATAAATACCAGCGGTCTGCGCCAGAAGTACGGAAAGACCTTCCCCGACCTCGATTACGTGAAGATGTTCCGCGAGGCGGGCGGTGAGATCATCACTATCGGCTCGGACGCCCACTGCACTGATCACCTCGGAAAGGGCATAGAGGAGGGCATGGAGATAGCCAAAGCCGCAGGATTTGACATGATAGCCTTCTTTATCGGAAGGATCCCGCGTTTTATCAAAATATGAAAGGAAGCAAGTCTATGGAACCTATCATCGCTTTACTGAAGCAGAACGCACGTATGTCCGACAAGGATATCGCCGCCGCCGCCGGAATGACCGAAGAAGAGGTCAGGGCAAAGATAAAGGAATATACCGATAACGGCATAATCAAGGGTTTTACCGTTATCGCCAATGAGGACGTGCTCGAAAAGGATCTCGTGACCGCATTCATAGAGGTAAAGGTCACCCCGAAGGCTGATTTCGGCTTCGATGACCTCGCAAAGACCATCATGATGTATGAGGAAGTCGATAGCATAACGCTGATGTCCGGCTCGTTCGACCTCGCCGTTACGCTCAGCGGCACAAACTACAAGGAAGTCGCCCTGTTCGTCGCACAGCGGCTCTCCACGATCGAAGGCGTGCTCTCCACCTCGACGCATTTCGTTCTGAAAAGATACAAGCAGAACGGTTTCTTCCTCGACGACGAAAATTCCGATGAAAGGAGTCTGGTTGCTCCGTGATGGACTATGACAGGCTTATCTCCGAAAAATGCCGCAATATAAAGCCCTCCGGCATCAGGAGATTTTTTGACGTAGCAGCTATGCGCAAGAACGTCATCTCGCTCGGTGTGGGCGAACCCGATTTCCAGACGCCGTGGAGCGTCCGCAGGACAGCTATCACCGCGCTTGAAAGGGGACACACCAAGTATTCGGCAAATTCAGGGCTGATCGAGCTCAGAGAGGCTATATCC
>CAMVPV010000340.1 GCA_947169455.1 uncultured Clostridia bacterium
GAGCTGCTGGGTTATCGGCTGACTTCAGAGGGAGTTTCCTATTCTCCCATTCACAGGATCCTTTGCGATATGCGTCTGAGCACAGACCCTAAAGGTCTCGGAGTAAATCAGTATTATATGTTCAGGGACTACGAGTTTTTTATGTTTGAAGTATATTTCCCCGACGGCTTTGATTTCTTCCCCGCCAAGAGTTTCTGGGAGGCCGAACGTTCGCACTATATAACCGATTTTTATGACAGCGAGGATGTCCTCGAGGAAAGGGACTATGCTGACAGCATCCGGAAATGGAACATAGATACCGTTCCCGAGCCGGAATGTGCTGCGGTCTATGACTGCGACGGCAATGTGCATATCGGACTGATAGTTTATACCAACGAGGATAAGACCGAGGCTTATATCCCCATTGCTGTGCTTGTCGGGCTCCGTGAAACTTATCTTTATTATCTGTACGTTGAGCAGACGGACGACGGGTGGAAGATACTCGGTCTCTCGGAGAACACTGCGCCCGAAGCCGAACGCAGATATGTTCCCATGGACAGCATAACCACAGACCCTGATATGCCGACCCTCTATTCACCTGCGGCATATCTGACCGATGCCGTTTACTATAGAAAGCAGCTGCTGCCTTCAAGCAAAATGGTCGAAATAGCTGTTGACAAGGAAAACTGGGGCATCACTGTTTCGACGGATATTCCCGACGGTGAGCTTCGGCAGTTTTTCCGCATTGCGAATATTTTCGGGAGCAATACCGACATCTCAGATATCATTGCCGAGGCTGACAGGGCTGCCGAAGAGGGCGACTTCCTCACAGACATAGACAGCGCCGGGATAACCGTTGCCGAAGCAGTCTGTGACGGCTCGGAACAGCATCCGGCTGTAACTGTGACCGTCGGCAGAACGGTACTGACAGAAGGTACTGATTTCCGGGTGGTCTATGACGGAAGCATTGAAGCGGGAGAAGCCCAGCTGATGGTCATCGGCACAGGAAAATACACCGGGACAAAAACCGCTGCCTATACAATTGAAAAGGCGGAGGAGACATCTTCGGAAAGTGACTCCGAGGATGAAAGCTCCTCTGAACCCGAGGACGACAGTTCATTTGAATCCGAGCCGACGGACGACAGCACTGAAACCTCCGACCGCGAGACGGACAGCGCCTTGGATCCGACCTCCGAAACAGACAGCTCCGCTCCAAAGAAAACCGATAACACCTCCAATCCGGCAACGGGCTCAGTCTCGTTTATCGGAATAGCTGTCCTTGCTGCGGCCGGACTTGTAACGTTGAGAAAAAGAAAATAAGTGAAACGGAGCCATTCATTGCAAAGCTCATTCATCATAATCACAGATTGCTCCGGGAGAAATCCGGATCATACTCAGTTCCCGTTACCTATAACCCCTGCCGCTATCAAAGCTGATGTGATCCCGGCAGGGGTATAGCTGTGCATTTTATGTGTTATTCTCTGTTTTTCAGCACCTCTGCGGGGGTGATCTTTGAGATCTTTCTCACAAGCAGTTTGTTTATCACAAGGTAAACCAGCTTCATCACGCAGCAGAGCAGGATATATGCATACCATTGATATGATGTGTCCATACAGCAGGCGACATTTGAAACGAAGGATGGATAGATAAGATCAATGATGAACTTTGCTGCGGGGATAACTGCAAGTCCGCCGACGGCAACAACGATAAGGTTGCCGTTTAAGCAGAGGCTGCGTATCTCCTTCGGGCGGTAGCTGAATGTCTTGATAAGCGATATGCCGAAGCGTGAACGGTCTATCATAACGCTCATCATAAGATACATCACCACGCAGAAGATGACCGAGCCCGCGATCAGCAGCATTGCGATGAACGAGGACATCTCATCTATGAAACCTCCGACTGAACGCCTGTGTCGGAAAGCTTGCAAAGCGGTGCATCATAGTCGGGAACTGTTCCAAGACCGACTATCTCGAACTGGGTGCCGCCCGCGGTTATCTTATCTCCCACATCGTAGCCGTTGACCTCGGCAAATCGGCGCTCGACAAGCGCCTCTCCCTTGCTCTGTGCAGTCCTTCCCTCGGTGACTTGGATAAGGTCGTTCTTCTCCCTGTTTTTGAAAAGGCGCAGCGCCTTGCCGGCATCGGCGGGCATATCGGTGCTGAACTGCTCCTCGGTAACGCAGCCGCCCTCGGAAATAATAATTGAAAACAACCCTTTGAATACAGCACAAAAAGCGCACATCCCGGATGTGCGCTTTTTCGGGGTTTATATATGACAGGAACAATGAAGAATGCTTTTAGGCAATACCGCACAACCCCTGTGCGTCAGATACGAAGTCAGATTTTTCGTCAGAGTGCATAAATTCGACGCAGGCGGGCTGGCGCCCGGCAAGGAGAATTTGTGTACTATGACGGAAAATATGCAAGCAGATGACGTGCAGAGGCGTTAGCCGCGGGTTGTGCGGTGTTGCCTTTATTACAGTTCGGCTCTTGCGGCGATCCTGTATATCTCCGCAATATCGTCTGAGGACAGTCTTACAAAGCCGTAGGTCCTGCCGTCACCGAGACCGAATTTTTCAACGAGCGCGGGAATATCCTCTTCTTTTGCGCCAAGCTCCCTGAAGTTTATGGGCATACCGATGCCGTGCAGGAAGCTCCTGAACCTCCTGATGCCCTCAAGAGCGGTAGTTTCGGGAGATTCAAAATTCATCTGACAGCCGAACACCCTCGTTGCCATCTGGCAGAAGCGCATTACGTTGTGCTTGTACACGAACTCCATCCAC
>CAMVPV010000341.1 GCA_947169455.1 uncultured Clostridia bacterium
CGGCCTTGTTCTCCCCGTTATCACGCTCTCTCTCTACCCAATGGCGTATATCACGAGGCTTACCCGCTCCTCCATGCTCGATGTTCTTGGACAGGACTATATCAGGACAGCCAAGGCAAAGGGCGTTTCACGCGCAAGGATAATCTTCGGGCACGCACTGAAAAACTCTCTCATACCCGTTATCACATACTTCGGACCCATGCTCGCGTACATCGTTACCGGCTCGCTCGTGGTCGAGCAGATATTTGCGGTCCCGGGCATAGGACGTGCCTTCGTCAACAGCATCACCGGCCGTGATTACCCCCTCGTTATGGGCACGACAATAATCCTCGCGGTGCTCATAGTTGCAATGAACCTCGTGGGCGACATCATGTACAAGATAGTCGATCCGCGCATAACGCTTGAATAAAGGAGAGAACGGCAGTGGAAAACAAACCTTTCAGTATGCAGATCGACATGGATTCCTTCATTCCCGCAACAGACGAAGAAAAGGAATACATGGTCACCATGCGCCCGTCCTCCACATTCTTCAAGGATGGGATCAGGCGTCTCAAAAAGAATAAAATAGCTGTCATCAGCTTTTTCGTTATACTGATAATAACTCTCTCGGCGGTATTCGTGCCGATGTTCTGGCCGTATTCCTACGATCAGATGCTGGGTATGGTTCCCGGCAAGCCCGTCGATAATTCCTTCATGAACCTTGCACCGTTACAGTATGGCCAGTCCGAACTGAAACGCATGGAAGCCGGCGAAAGCATAATACCGCACATCTTCGGCACCGATTCACAGGGACGCGACTACTTCATCAGAGTTATCTACGGCACGAGGATATCCCTCGCGGTCGGCTTCTTTGCAAGCATTATCGTGCTCATTATCGGTCTGACCGTCGGTTCGGTATCCGGATACGCAGGCGGCAAGGTCGATCTTATCATCATGCGCATAGTCGATATGATATATTCGCTCCCCGATATGCTTATGGTCATACTGCTCGCTTCGGTGCTGAAACAGGTTCTGGATTCTGCTCTCGAGGGCACCGTGCTGAGCAAGATAGGCTCGAACATAATCAGCCTCTTCATAGTATTCGGACTTCTCTACTGGGTATCCATGGCGCGCCTTATCCGCGGTCAGATACTCTCGCTCAAGGAACAGGAATACGTCCTCGCAGCAAGGGCGGCAGGCGCAGGCGGCAAATGGGTGATCTTCAAGCACCTTATCCCCAACTGTTTCAGCGTTATCATCATCTCCACCGCTTTGCAGATACCCAGCGCCATTTTTACCGAAAGCTACCTTTCCTTCCTCGGTCTTGGCGTAAATGCGCCTATGCCGTCGCTCGGTTCACTTGCATCGGACGCTCTGAACGGTCTTACATCCTATCCGTACCGACTGGTGATCCCCGCGATAGTGATATCGCTCATCGTTCTCTCGCTCAATCTGTTCGGCGACGGTCTGCGCGATGCGTTTGACCCGAAGCTCAATTCATGATGAAAGGAGTACAGGACATGAGTTTATTGGAAGTAACCGATCTCCACACCTCCTTCTTCACAGATGCAGGCGAAGTAAAAGCCGTGAACGGCATATCGTTCAACCTCGACAAGGGAAAAGTCCTCGGAATAGTCGGAGAATCAGGCTCAGGAAAATCCGTGACCGCTTATTCGATCATGCAGATACTCGCAAGCGCAGGCAAGATAGTGAGCGGCTCGATAAAATTCAACGGACAGGAACTCGTCAATGCGGGCGAAAGAGTTATGAAGGATATCCGCGGCAACCGCATATCCATCATATTCCAGGATCCGATGACAAGCCTCAACCCCACATACACCATCGGAAAACAGCTAATGGAGGCGATACTCCTCCATACCGGCAGAAACAAGCAGCAGGCACGCGAACGCGCCGTTGAGATGCTCCGTCTCGTAAACGTGAACGAGCCGGAAAAGCGCATGAAACAATACCCTTACGAATTTTCGGGCGGTATGCGCCAGAGGGTAATGATAGCTATGGCGCTCGCCTGCGAACCGGATATACTCATCGCCGATGAACCTACAACGGCACTTGACGTGACCATACAGGCGCAGATACTCGAACTCATGAAAAGCCTGCAGGAAGAACTCGGCATGGCAATAATCATGATAACCCATGATCTCGGTGTCGTTGCGCAGATGTGCGATGAGGTCATCGTCATGTATGCGGGCTCGATATGCGAACAGGGCACCGCAGACGCGATATTCTACGACCCCCGCCACGAATACACGAAAGGTCTGCTGCGCTCGATACCCACGACCACTAACGATGACCAGCCGCTGCGCCCGATCACCGGTACGCCCATCGACCTGCTCAATATGCCGAAGGGCTGTCCGTTCGCACCTCGCTGCGACAATGCAATGAAGATATGCCTGCGTGAACGCGCAGAACGCATAAGGATAGATGAATATCATCAGGCGGCTTGCTGGATAAACGCAAGAGATGCCGCACAGAAGGAGGGTGAGAGCGGTGAGTAAGAAAGGCAGTAATCTCGTTGAGATAAGGAACCTCAAGGAGTACTTCAATATCAATGTCGGATTTTTCAAGACCAGACCGCTCAAAGCAGTGGATGATGTCTCCTTCGATATAAAGCGCGGTGAAACGCTCGGTCTCGTAGGCGAGAGCGGCTGCGGAAAGACCACGGTCGGACGCACTATACTCAATCTGTACAAACCTACCGGCGGCGAGATAACGGAGTTCGACTGCATAACAGCGATACTCTGAGCCTTTCTTACGGCGTC
>CAMVPV010000342.1 GCA_947169455.1 uncultured Clostridia bacterium
ATACCGGAAATAAAAGGCAGGGGGTCAGGGCAGAGTTAAATGTGCTGAAATCAGTATGCATAGTTCCTTATTTCTGAAAATCTAACATCTGATCAGGAGGAGAAATTCTCTTTATGAGGCTAAAGACGTTTACAAGATTTTTATTTGCACTTACAGCGGCGGTGTTCATGCTGGGGGCGGCAGGAGAACTCCGCGCCTCGGCAATGCTGTTCGACCCGGGCTTTTCCACCGAGAGCGAATCTATACTGATGATAAACCTCGACAAGGATATGCCCGTATATGAAAAAAATCCCGAAAAGAAGGTGTACCCCGCCTCGCTTACCAAGATAATGACAGCGATAGTCGTGCTCGACAATGTGGAGGACATCGACAATACATGGTTTGAAGCTCCGCTCGTCGTGTTCGACGACCTGTATATGACCGGTGCGCTCACGATCGGCTACAACAAGGGCGAGGTCATCTCCGTAAAGGATCTGCTGTACAGTATGCTGATATATTCCGCCTGCGAATCGGCGGGGATACTTGCATACAACGTCGGCAGCGAGAGTATGCCGCACTTCGTCGATATGATGAACGACAAGGCAAAGGAGATAGGCTGCACCGGAACGCACTTCGTCAACCCGCACGGTCTGCATGACAAGAACCAATATACCAACGCGCGGGATATGGCGCTGATAACCGAATATGCGCTGAAGAACTACCCTAAGTTCAAGGAGATAGCCTGTACCGCGCAATATACCCTCGGCGCGACAAAGGGCGTGGGTGCTCACGAGGACGGCTGGCGCACCATAAGCCACACCAACAAGATGATGAACCAGGCGAGCGGGTACTACTACGAGGGCGCCGCGGGCGTCAAGACAGGCACTACCGATGAATCGGGCAGGAACCTCATCTCCACGGCGACGCGCGACGGCAACACCTATATGATAGTTTCGTTCGGCGCCAGGCAGTATGATGAGGACGGTAACGATTCCTACGGGAACTTTGATGACCATATCCACCTGTACGACTGGGCATTCGGGAAACTATCCTATCAGCAGATAGTTCCGTTCGGCAAGGAAGTCACCGAGGTCACCGTGAAAATGGGCGGCAATCAGGATTTCGTGCGGCTCATCACCTCGGAAAGCTCACTGATGCTGTGGTCGTCCGATATCGACGCGGGCAAGCTGAAAGCGACCATCGACACGACGGGGTTTACCGACGAGGACAAGGCTGTCACCGCACCGATATCGAAGGGTCAGAAGCTGGGAGTATATACCCTGTCGTACAACGGCGAGGAGATATGCACGGTCGATCTCATCGCGCAGGAGGACGTGACGCTTTCCATGACCGAATACAACAAATCGAAGATAAAGGAATTCTTCCATTCGGTCTGGTTCAAGGCGATAATCGCAGCAGTGGCGTTCATGGTGCTGATATACGCCGCTGTATCGCTGGGTGCAGGAAAGAAACGCAGGAAAAAAATGAAAAAGGTCCGCCGCAGGAGAAAATTCTGAGCGGGGACAACGGAGGTATATTATGGAAGATAATTTCGTTGCGGAGACGATCTCTGCCGACAGGAGAAAGCTTTTCGGAGGCGGCATCGCGCTGGGAGTGATAGGTATCGTGTTCGGGGTGCTTTTCCCGGCGGTGACATATGGCTGCTCCATTCCGGGGCTCGTGCTCACGATGAAGAAGAGCCGCAAGGGGTACAGGACGAATGCATCACTGGTGCTGAATATAGTCGCGATAGCTGTTGCATTTGCAAATTCTGTACTTGCCGTGCTTGTAACGGCGGGCGGGTTCTTCAAGAAGAGGACGGGAGAATTCTGAGCTGAAGATCAGAGAGAATAATCAAAGGCAAGAGGTAAGAAGTCATGATAATTCTTACCTCTTAATTCTGTACAGGTGATATAGATTGAACATACTGTCCTACATGAAATATTATAAAAAGGAGACTGTGCTCGCGCCGCTCTTCAAGATGCTCGAAGCGTCCTTTGAGCTGTTCGTGCCGCTGGTAATGGCAAAGCTCATCGACGTGGGCATAAAGAACGGCGACCGCGTGTACATCATAAAGATGTGCCTTGTGCTGATAGGTCTTGCGGCGCTGGGACTTACCTGCTCGCTTACGGCGCAGTACTTCTCGGCGAGCGCTGCGGCGGGGTTTGCCGCGCGGGTAAAGCACGCTCTCTTCGGACATATCCTCGGGCTGGAGTTCGATGATATAGATACGCTGGGTACGTCCGCGCTCATCACCGGTATGACGAGCGATATCAATCAGGTGCAGACCGGCATCAACCTCACGCTGAGACTGCTTCTGCGTTCGCCGTTCGTGGTGTTCGGCGCTATGATAATGGCGTTCACGCGGGATTTCCGCTCGGCGCTGATATTCGCTGCGGTGATACCTGTGCTTATGGTGATAGTATTCGGGATAATGCTGTACAGCATACCGCTGTACAAAAAGGTGCAGCAGAAGCTGGACGTCATACTCCGCCGCACGAGGGAGAACCTCACGGGAATAAGAGTGCTGCGCGCATTCGGCAAGGAGGAGGACGAGCAGAGGGCTTTCCGCACGGAAAATGAAGCTCTCGCGTCTGTGCAGCGCTTTGCGGGGGCTGTATCTTCGGTAATGAACCCGCTAACCTACGTTGTTATAAATATTGCGGCGGCTGTGCTTATCTGGGTGAGCGGCACGCGCGTTGACAGCGGGGCTGTCACACAGGGCACGGCAGTGGCTCTGTATAACTATATGTCGCAGATACTGGTCGAGCTGATAAA
>CAMVPV010000343.1 GCA_947169455.1 uncultured Clostridia bacterium
CTTTATCTCTTCGGGGACGGTGATCTTATGTTGGGGATAGGTGAAAAGTATATTTCCAAGCTCGTCGGCAGCCGTCCTCACGACGATAGGCTGTGCTCTGTCCTCGTAAATATACCCCTTGTCCGAAAGCCGCTTGTATTCCTCGGGGGCAAGGCTGTCCTTTCCTCGGTTGATGAATTTAGTCAGACTGCTCCAGTCGCTTGAGAGATTGTCACGCCAGCGTCCCTGCCTGCCGGCGTAAACGCAGTCAACGGACAGCTCCGTATAGTTTTCAGAAGGCTCTCCCTCGGTGCTGTCCCTTGTCATATCGCCGCAGGCCCAGTATTTGTTTTCCTTCGGCTTGGAGCCGCTGTCCGAAACGACCGCGTAAGCCACGAAACAGCCGCCGTCGGGACGTTCCACGGCGAATTTGCTGTCATCGACACTTTTGATTCGCAGCTTTCTGATACCCAGCATAACAAGGCTGTACTTCATGAAGTTGATATCGTCACCGTCGCAGGTCATTCCCCAGCGGTCGGGGGAGGCTTCAAAGTCCGCAAATATCTTCGGGAAATACTTCTCCGCAAGCACAGCCGCCGCGTCGCACAGTATTTTCTCGCCTTCCTCATTTCCCTCGTCGCGCAGATCCTCCATAAGCATATTTGTGCGGTATTTCGGGTCTTTTGAATTATCCAGCTTGTCGATGAGGCCGAAATCAACGAGAGCCGCTAACTGATCCGCCGCATACACCTGCGGAACGCCGACCTCGCGGGCGATCTCCTCAAAAGTCTTGGGCTCGTGGTAGCAAGCCCATGCTATGTTCATTTTCAGCACGGAATCAAATATATCCGCCGTGTCTCCCCTGCTGCCCGTGTAACCGCTGTGTCCCATTTCCTCGAAATGAATGGGGTTCAGCTCCAAATTCTTATCAATATTCATATCTATACCCTCTTTCAGTTTAGTCCTCGCATCGGACAAGTGCCATTTTACCGTTCCCGCGGATATTCCGAGCCGCTTTGCTATCTCGGCGACAGAGCGCTTATCGTAATAGAACATATAGATTATCGTCCTTTGCCGCTCGGAGAGAAAACCGATCTCGCGGCGCAGGAGCTGCCTTATATGCTCCTCTTCCTCGCTGTTGTCCTCGGGTGCGGCGATCTCCGTATTGCTTATGTCCTCGAAGCGTCTGCCCGTTTCAAGAGTGTGGACGTACTTCGCCCATACATTCTTTGAGATACGGTAAACATAGCCGTCGGTATTTACGATATCTTCATGCCTCAGAAACGCACGGTACACCTCGAACATGATGTCGGAAGCAAGCTCCCGAGCCCGGTCGATGTTCCGCGTTTTTTCAAGCGCAAAGCCGAATATCCTGTCACGGTATTCAAATATCAGCTTGTCTGCCAGCGTCTTTTCCATTTTGAAACCCTCCGGAAGTGTTTTCATCTATATAGTGCGCGGGGAAGCTGAAAGGTTGGGTGGATGAGGAATTTTTTTCAAAACAATTATATCATATGTTTTCGGGGATGGCGATATGAAAGCCGGCATACCCCTGCCGCATCGGCCCCCATATGCCGCTCCTTATCACGGGAATGATACGGGCGGAGAATCCTTCGGAAAAACCTTGTTTCGCAAACTCAGGATTTTTCAGCATCATCCACTTGCAATATGCTCTATTATATGGTATAGTATATTATGATCGGTTTTTGATGTCCCTATCATTACAGTAAGGAATGTTTTGAAAATGAATGTGATAAAAAAAGAATTCGGAAGGCTCAGAGAGGCCTCACTTCGGCACTTTGTTATCGCCTTTCTGGCCGCCGGGCTGATGACGGCCTTCGCGGTGACAAGGCTTCCTTTGAAGGCTATGGACCTTTCAGCGCTCTGCCATATAATTACGGTCTTGGAACCGCAGGCGGTGCTGTTTGTGTTCTACTCTATGGTCCCGGCGCCGGAGGCATCGGTGTTCCGGTCGGTGAGATGCCTTTATTACTTCGGAGTGCCCTTCGGGCTGTCCATGCTGTCCTATGCGGTCTTTGACCCCAAAAATGCGGAGATGTACTCCGAGAGCTATGTCAGCCGCTTCCTTCCCAAATGGGCCGGGCTCTGGTGGGGCGGCGTGATACTGGCCTACATTCTGATGCGCACCGCCGAACACGCTCTGAAAACAGGCTCCGCAAAAGGCAACTTCGCGGCAAAGGCGGCATACGACCTCGCAGTTATGTATACTCCGCAGAAGACCGTGAGCAGCGAGATACGTCCCGGAAAGAAGAAATGGGCCTCCTTCGGAGTGTGCCTGTTCATGGTGGCCTTCGCCGTCTTTCTGCTGACGGTTACGCTGTTTCTCCACGTCGTCTACTCCAACATGGAATTTGAAGCCATACTCTTTACCGTCACCTTTGCGGCGGGGGCTCTTGCCCTCGAGGACGTGATACAGGCTATTACCCTTGTGATCTTCTTCCTGCTGATAACCGGGTACATCGGACTGCGGCTGTTCAAATGCTTCCGAAACAGCAGCATCACGGTGTCCGACAGCGGAGAGACAGGTGAATACACTCTTGTGATGACCGGCAGAAAGCGTGCGCTGCACATCGTCCTTTCGGCGGTGATGATGATAAGCTTTGCGGCTGCGTTCTCACGGCAGACCAACTTCCTGCACTACGTTAAAATGAAGCTGGACCGCTCGGACATCTACGAAAAGCACTATACCGCTCCCTCCGCAACCGAGATAACCTTCCCGAAGAAAAAGCGGAACCTTATCTACATCTACCTTGAAT
>CAMVPV010000344.1 GCA_947169455.1 uncultured Clostridia bacterium
CAGCGAATATTCACAAACAATAGCAGGCTGAGCAGAAAAGCGAATATAAATTCCACCAAAACACGAAAAAAGAAGGATGAGAGGAAAAGCAAGTATAGATCAACCGGAACAAAACTATTCCGCACAGGATATAAAAAATGCGCCTGTTACCGCAAAAATAACAGGCGCGGATATACCTATTTCCTGATATCCGAGGAACAAAAGCCCGCATATCCGTGTGTCCCCGAGAACTTATCCGGACGCAGCGCGTAGGAGGTGGCGCGGCAGTGCCCCTCGATGATGATATACTTCTCATCGCCGCAGATGAGCACTATCAACGGCGGAAAGCTCCCTCCGCCGTCAAGAAATCCTGCTCCGTCAAGGAAATTCCTGTTCGGCTGCCCGTATATCTCAATGCCCTTGCGTATCGTTTCGGCGGCGACAGACGGCTTCGATGTGCCCTCAGAGAGTTCGTTCCAGTAGCTGTAATCGACATAGCGCAGGCGCCCGAGGTCGTCCGCATCGAAGCGCACGTACTTCCACGAGACATCCTCCGGATAGTTCTCGAATATCTCCCTGTCGGGGTAGCCGCGGAATTCACCGAGCAGACCCGCACGCAGCGAATTCTCCTCCGCCGAGGAAATATCTCCCGAACGTATGATATTTTCGGATATGCCCCGCTTTTCCCTTACCTCCGCGAGCCTTGCACCGAATCTTTTTGAATCTGTCTCGCTTTTAAGGAACGCGAGTATCATTTCATCTTCCGATGAATCGCGCAGTATCACCATAGCGGACTACTCCTCCATTCTGCGGTAAAATTTATATACACAAAAACATATAAGGATATCGAACGGCAGCATCGGTTCCGGCAGCAGGCAGAATATCCCGAAAACGAGCGTATTCACCATAAGGTACGGCAGGAAATCGAGGAGCGTGTGTATCAGCATGGAAATGCCGAGCTGCTTCTTCTGACCGATGTAATGCAGCGATATATATACCAGCACGGACAGCGCGATATTCACCGCACCGCCGGACACCTCCATGACTATCCTGCCAAAGCTGTCATAGAAATGCGTGTCCGCGAGCAAACGGAGCTGTTCTGCATCTGCGCCGTATCTGCTCATATATTCCGCCGCGCCGATCTCATTGCACCTTACCCCCGTGATGAATTTCCCGAAGAGCACCATCGACACGCCGAGAATGGATTCACAGCCGCCGTGACCTATGCCGTAGGATACAGCATCATTCAGGCGGTCGTAGTTCACCATGAAATATCTCATGCATATATACCTGCCTGCCTCTTCGAGCACTCCCGAAAGCAGTGCCGATGTGAGGCAGTATTTCCACGGTGTGCCCTTCAGCCCTTCCGTGAGAAGGGACGCACGGAAAAGCGCCCGCACCCACGATATCACCATATACGATACAAACCCCATCAGCGCGGGAACAGCGGAAAGCCCCATGCGTCTGCGCAGGTATATGAACACTCCCGCGGGGAAAAAAAGGCAGAACATCCCCATGAACAAATAGCTGCACAGCGTTTCCGTTGAAAATACGATATCTTCCATCAGTTATCAAATGTTATCTTCTGTGCCGCCGCATCTACGTGTGCTGCTGCTCCGAACGGTATCACGCAGCGCGGAGTGCAGTGTCCGATATTCACATCGCACAGAACGGGCAGCTTCGGGTCAGCTATGATACTGCGCAGCTGCTCCTTGTATTCATCGTGATATGTCTCGTCCATCGGCTTGCCGGTGATCACTCCGCTTATCACATCGAAAATGCCCATGTCCTTCAGTATCGAGAGGGTCTTTCCGTATTTTTCCGGCGAGGGCTTTTCCTCGCTCGATTCAAGCAGGAGTATCTTTCCGCGCCATTCATCCGCAGGCGGGAACAGCCCGTACTTTTTGCAGAGAACGGGCATATCCGCATAGCGCCCGCCGTCGAACATATCGTATATCGAATCTATGCAGCCGCCGAGTATCTTTCCGGAAAATTTCCCGCTGCCCTGTAAAAGCTCAAATCCGCGGCCGGTGTGTGAAGGCACCTGCGTACCTATCCGTTCCGTGCCGAACCCGCCGTTCGTTTCGCGGCTTTCGTACCACACATCGCTCGGCGTCACCTCGCTTATCGTTCCGGTCGATATCAGCTCCTCAAAGTACCTGCGGGTATATGGCAGCATCTCGTTGTCGAGCTCACAGATATCCGAAACGAACGACTGTCCGTAAAAGCTCCTTGCGCCGACCTTGTACAGCATGAAGTGATTTATCGTAGTGTCGGAAAACCCGAGGAATATCTTGTCGCTGACAGCATTTTTCAGTTCATCGTTATCAAATAGGTACGGCAGCAGGCGATAGGTATCATCGCCGCCGATTGCGCACAGTATCATATCGGTCTCATCGTCGCGGTATGCCGTTATGAGATCCTCTGCGCGCTTTTCGGGGTGCTCCGCGATATATCCGATGCCCTTCAGCGCATTCGGCGTGAACTTTACCTTCAGACCGTACTTTTCCAGTCTGCCTATGCCGATCCCGAGCTGCTGTGCAAAGAAATCCTCACCGAGCATACCGCTCGAAAGGCTTACTATACTGATAGTTTTTACCATTTCCATACCTCCGTATCTTTAATTTTTTCAGAAGCCTCCCCTGAAAGTGGGCGGCGGGGCGGCGACCGAGTCGCTGTCTGCGACGCGCCGTTACTGTTTTTCCGGCTGTTACGTTACGACCGCGATCGTTGCTTCACTGTTTGCACTGAACCTATCCGA
>CAMVPV010000345.1 GCA_947169455.1 uncultured Clostridia bacterium
TATGGTAGTGTTCATGGTCGTGATGATGCGTCAGGCTACCGGCGGCGGAAAGATAAGCAACTTCGGCGAGGCGAACATCAAGGATCAGTCCAAGAAGAAAAACACCTTCGCCGATGTGGCAGGCGCGGACGAGGAAAAGTTCGAGCTTGAGGAGATAGTGGATTATCTCAAAAACCCCAAGAAATACACCGAGATAGGTGCAAGGATACCCAAGGGCGTTCTGCTGGAGGGACCTCCCGGCACAGGTAAGACGCTGCTCGCAAAGGCTGTTGCGGGAGAGGCGGGCGTTCCGTTCTTCTCGATATCCGGTTCGGACTTCGTGGAGATGTTCGTCGGCGTCGGCGCATCGCGTGTGCGCGACCTGTTTGAAACAGCCAAGAAGAATTCCCCCGCGATAGTTTTCATCGATGAGATAGACGCCGTGGGACGCCACAGAGGCGCAGGTCTCGGCGGCGGTCACGACGAGCGCGAACAGACGCTCAACCAGCTGCTCGTTGAGATGGACGGCTTTGAGGGCAACGAGGGCGTTATCGTAATGGCAGCCACCAACCGCCGTGATATCCTCGACCCCGCGCTCCTGCGCCCCGGACGCTTCGACAGACACATCGTCGTAAGCTATCCCGATATCAAGGGACGTGAGGAGATACTCAAGGTGCACACAAGGAACAAGCCCCTCGCTCCCGATGTCGATCTGAAGGTGATCGCACAGTCCTCCGCAGGATTTACCGGCGCAGAACTTGAAAATCTCGTGAACGAAGCCGCACTGCTCGCGGCGCGCAACAACCGCAAGGCTATCACAAAGACAGATATCGAAGAAGCGACAATAAAGGTCATCGCGGGTCCCGAAAAGAAGAGCCATGTTGTCACCCCGGAGGAAAAATACACCGTTGCCTACCACGAGGCAGGCCACGCGGTATCGACATTCTACCTGCCCACACAGGACAAGGTGCATGAGATAACGATAATCCCCAGAGGCAACGCGGGCGGCATGACCATCCACCTGCCCGAAAAGGAGCCCTCGCTGCTCAACGTTACTGCAAAGAAGCTGCGCGAGGAGATAGTTGTCCTCATGGGCGGACGAGTTGCGGAGGAGCTCATAAACGGCGAGGCTACCGCCGGCGCGGTAAGCGATCTCCAGCGTTCCACCAAGCTTGCCAAGGCTATGGTGACACAGTACGGTTTCTCACAGAAGCTCGGTCAGCTGGTATATGCCGATGACAACAGCGAGCCCTTCGTGGGTATGGAATACGGTCACAGCAAGGGACGCTCCGAAAAGGTGCAGTCCGAGATAGACACTGAGGTGCGCTCGATAATCGACGAGTGCTACACGAGAACGCAGGAGCTGCTCAAAGAGCACCTCGACAAGCTGCACCTCGTTGCGAAGTCGCTCATGGTGAATGAAAAGCTCGGCAGCAAGGAATTCGAGAGGATCATGACCGGTGAGACTGACCCCGCGCAGATCGAAAAGGAATACGACGAGTACAGGGCACGCACCGAAAAGACGCTCGATATCACGATAGACGCCAAGTCGGATATCGTTGATGAGATCATCGGGGCGGACAGCAAGGATGCACCTGTCGTTGAAGATAACAAAGAAGAAGAATGATTCTGACGGCTGTTTTCGTGTTACGGGAACAGCCCGTTTTGCAAGACGGCTGATCCTCCCCTGTTACAGCGAAATGAGGTGAAACATGAACCTGAGATCACAGATAGGCGCCCTGAGCGGCGTCGGCGAAAAACGCTCGGAGCTGTACCATAAGCTCGGGATATTCACACTGAGCGACCTCATTTACTCCTTTCCCCGCCGCTATACCGATTTCAGCACTACCGTCAGTATCGCCGATGCACCCGCCGGAGAACACTCGGTCATACGCGCCGTCGTAAAGAAAAAAATGCCCGCTGCCAGGATCCGCAAGGGGCTTATCCTGTATAAGATCATCGCAAGCGATGATTCCGGCGATATCACCCTCACATTCTACAACAATTCCTATATCTACGACCGCCTGCTCATCGATAAGGAATATCTTTTCAACGGGCGGATAAACGGCGGATTCACACGCAAGGAAATGAATACTCCGACCGTGCTCCCCGGCGATGAGACTGCTCTCATGCGCCCCGTATATCACCTCACAGAGGGGCTCACGCTGAATATGTTCACCGCGAACGTGCAGACCGCACTGCGTCTCGTCGGTGACGATCACCCCGACCCGCTGCCCGATGAGCTGCGCCGCCGCTTTGAGCTGTGCACCCTCGGCTACGCACTGCATAACATACACTTCCCCGAAAGCGAGCACGGACTTGAACTTGCCCGCCGCCGCCTCGGTTTCGATGAGCTTCTGCTCCTGCGGCTCGGAATGTCGATGCTGCGCTCAAAGAACCGACAGTCACGCGGCGTTACTATGGAAAAATACGATATCGGGGAATTTTTCGCGGCTCTCCCCTTTGAACCGACCGGCGCACAGAAGCGCGCCTGCACCGAGATACTCACCGATATGTGCGGCAGCACCCCCATGAACCGCCTTGTACAGGGCGATGTAGGCTCCGGAAAGACCGCCGTTGCCGCCGCTGCGTGCTGGTTCGCCGCAAAGAACGGTTCGCAGTCGGCGCTCATGGCTCCCACAGAGATACTTGCACATCAGCATTACAATACTCTTTCGGGATTTCTCGAACCGCTCGGCATAAGCGTGGGCTGTCTCACCGGCTCGATGACCCCGAAGCAGAAAAAGGAACTAAAGGAA
>CAMVPV010000346.1 GCA_947169455.1 uncultured Clostridia bacterium
CCATTTCGATGATGGATACATCGAAAGTACCGCCGCCGAGGTCATATACCATGACGGTCTGGTCTTCTTCCTTGTCGATGCCGTAGGAAAGCGCAGCCGCGGTGGGCTCGTTGATTATTCTCTTTACATTAAGACCGGCGATCTGACCTGCATCCTTGGTAGCCTGGCGCTGTGAGTCGGTGAAGTATGCGGGCACGGTGATGACTGCTTCGGTCACCTTTTCGCCGATGTAAGCTTCTGCGTCGGTCTTGAGCTTCTGGAGTATCATCGCGGAGATCTCCTGCGGTGTGTACTTCTTGTCGTCGATAGCTACCTTGTAATCAGAGCCCATGTGTCTCTTGATAGAGGAAACTGTCCTGTCCGCATTTGTGACCGCCTGACGCTTTGCGACCTGTCCGACAAGTCTTTCACCGGTCTTGGTGAATCCGACTACCGAGGGGGTAGTCCTTGCGCCCTCGGAATTCGCGATAACTACTGCGCTGCCGCCCTCCATGACAGCTACGCATGAATTTGTTGTACCGAGATCGATACCAATGATTTTTGACATATAGATCATCCTTTCAAAGATAAAATGCGTTGTTTTACGGGTTTGCGACTACTACCATGGCGCAGCGTATCACCCTGCTGCCTAAGCGGTAGCCCTTCTGATATACCTGACACACGGTATTCTCGCCGAAGTTTTCATCCTCGACCTGGTTTACCGCGTGATGTACGTTGGGGTCGAACGGAGCGTTGAGCGCTTCGATCTCTTCGACGCCGAGCTTTTTGAGGATATCGGTGAATTCGCGGTAGATCATCTCGACGCCCTTCTTGTAGTTCTCGTCGGTCGTTTCCGCCGAAAGAGCCCTCTCGAAGTTGTCTATGACCGCAAGTATCTCACCGACCGCCTTTGCGGCTGCCTCGGATGCTGCGTCCTGCTTCTCCTTCATGGAGCGCATACGGTAATTGTAATATTCCGCATCGAGGCGCTTGTACTTCTCATCCTCATCGGCGAGCTTCTTTTTCAGCGCTTCGATCTCCTTTGCGGGGTCGTTCTCGTCTGCGGGAGCTTCTGCTGTTCCGGTGCCTTCAGCATTTTCAGCAGCGGGAGCTTCTTCGGTATCCGCGGTCTGTTCCGCAGTTTCCTCTGCTGTCTCTCCGGTAACTTCGGTTTCCTTTTCCGTATCTGCCATTCTTTTTCTCCTTCTCCTTTCAAATATCTTAACTTTCATGCTCCGCCGTCTCCTTTATCATCTGTTCCGCCGGGAAGTTCAGTTTCCGTATCGGAAATGATATCGGTTATGCGGTTGGTCAGGTATTCGATGTATGGTATGAACCTCGCGTAATCGAGCCGCAGCGGTCCGATTATGCCGAGCGAGCCTGCATTCTTGCCGTGCTTTCTGATAGGCGACATTATCACGCTGGAGTTACCCACGATGAAGTTGCCGTCCTCACCGAAGAACACCTGCAATCCGCTGAAGCTGTTGTCTATCATCAGCGCAAGGCTGTCCTTCTGCTCCATGAAGCGTATGGCTTCGGCGGTGGTTATATCCGTCCTCGACAGGAGGTTCTTCTCGCCGCTCAGCCGGACATCCTCATCGGAGAAGCCCTTTACGAGCTCGCTTATGCCTTTCAGCAGGGGAGACAGCGTCATCATATAGGCGCCCATAGCCTCGGACAGCTTTTCGAGCATATCATCCGAAAGGCTGTCAACGGAAACGCCGCTGAGGTTCTTTGAAATATACTCGGTGAAATAGTCGAGCTGTTCGTTAGTGAGGTCGAATTCCAGCCGGCACACCTTGTTCTTTATGGTGCCGGACGAGGTTATCATCAGCAGGACATACATACGCCTGCCGGTGGGTATGACCTCGACCTTGGTTATCACCGAGAACTGCGGCGCCGTATTCGATACGACCGCGGCGCACTGTGTAAGTTCCGCGAGCGCCTTTGAGGCGGATTCGATAAGAGCCTCCTCGGTGGGCACCTCAACGTTATCGACTGCGGCATCGAGCACGCGCTTTTCCTCATCGGAGATGCTCTTTTCCGACATCAGCTTTTCGATATACAGGCGGAACGCCTTGTAGGTGGGCACTCTGCCCGCCGAAGTATGCGGCTGTTCGAGGTAGCCGAGCTGTTCGAGGAGCGACATATCGTTGCGGACAGTAGCGGGCGATACCCGTATATCCGCCATAGCAGCGATAGTTTTTGAGCTTACGGGTTCCCCCGTGAGGATGTACTCATCGACTGCTGCCGCAAGTATCCTCAGCTTTCTTTCATCAAGCAACCGATATCACCACCCGACTGTTCGATAAGCACTCTGCTTTTATCAGTGTTAGCACTCTTTATATCCGAGTGCTAATTATATTATACACCGCTTTTTTCCTTTGTCAAGCCTTTTTTGATAAAAAATTGAATTTTTTTCAAAACCAACACATTTTTCCGTTCCGATGCGCGCCGGATCCGTTGTTTACGGGGAGATACCATAATGTCAGCCGTACATTATGATATAAAAAGTATATAAAATGATTGACAAACGGACTGACGGTGTGGTAAGATAGATAGGGACAGCATCCATATACTGTTGACCTATACGTGACATATCTGACAGGAAGTGAAACTGCTGCCGGCGGATTTCTGTGTATTTATGGATGAGCGCTGTGAAAAAGACAGGAATTACCCGGGATACAGGACATACAGGGAACGTATTACTTCGGCAATTAAATATCTATAATAAACATAAAACATTTTCCGATAGAT
>CAMVPV010000347.1 GCA_947169455.1 uncultured Clostridia bacterium
GATGAAGAAATACGCCCGTGAAGAAGATACCGAAAGGATCCGCGCCGAATGGAAAGAGATCACGGGGCGGGATATAGAATGAGGTGAGAATATGACCAACAAAGACGCGATATCACAGCTTTCCGAGCTTATCGGCGACCGGAAATCATTTATCGAGGGCGATACTGAACACGATGAAATATATCGGAAGGACATTGAAGCACTGAGAAAAGGAATACGGGCGCTTGAGCACCGGACTCCGAAAAAGCCTGCCAGAGATGGTATTTTTAATGGTTGGTTCTGCCCAACTTGCGGGGTCAAGCAACGGCCAAAGAACAAATCCATAGCCTACTGTACGTGGTGCGGACAGGCTATTGACTGGAAGGAAGTGAGCTCATGAGCATCAGCGACTACGAAGCCCACACTGCCCCCGTGAGCGATGCAGAGATAAGTTTCCTCGCGGAGATATTCATGGAACTGATAAGAAAGGAAGAACAGCATGAGTGCAAAACCAATGATGAGGCGTTATGATATCACGATAGCGCCGCAGGATAATCCGCTGTATCAGCGCGTTATCGAGGTCGATGCAGTCGGCGAGGAGGAAGCGTGCGAAATGGTGCGGCATTTCTTTCATGATATATGCCGTCAGTACGTTTTTGTTCGCGCTGTAAGCGCGCACAGGCACAGGAAACCGCAGCCGATAACGATATGGTTCCGGCTCGGGAGTATTTTCGGCAAGAGGTGGTAAAAATGAGTAAAAAACAGCATATATCAACGGAAATGAAAGCCAATATCGCAGATGCACTCGCAGGCGGTTTATCTTATGCCATGATCGCCGACAGATACGACGTATCGTACAGCACGATCCAGCGTGTGAAAAGTGCCGTAATAAACGGGGCGAACTTCATCGCCAAAAAAGAAGTCCCCGAAGTTCACGATACGCCGACCGAACAGAAAAAATCCCCCGAAGCACCCACGCCAATGGAAAACGCTTCGGAGGATATCACACCCAGCGGAAATCCCGCCGGCACCAACATTATACCCGAAGTTCCCGAAAATGTCAAGGCAGAGACTCCGCTGGAAACGATCTCCCACGCTTTCAGTATATTTGCGGAGCAAATCTCGCATTCTCTCGGCGGCTCCGCGCAAGAAAACAGCACCCCTCTGCATGAGCGGTATTCATCGCTTGATATCGTGGATGAAGCTGTTCTCGAAAAAATTCAGCGGAATAAAGATGAAATAGCAGAGCACCGCGAACGAATAGATTATCTTGAATTTGAGATAGAGCGTCTGAACGAATTTCACTGTAATTTCACGGAGGGGAGATCCGTATGACAGTATACCTAATCGAAAATTTCAAGGGTCACAGCATCGGATACAACTACGATGAAAACACCGATACATACGAATGGTTCATAATCGAGCCGACAAGCCGGAATCATCCGGAGGTGGGTTTCTCAAGAATCACATTTGGGGGCGAATGGGCGGCACAAGCGGCGCGGATCCGTTTTCTCGATAATATAAACGGTATGTTCGACCGGTATTTCAAGGAAAAGTTCGCCAAGCTGGGAATAGACCCCGCAACGGGGTACGATCCCCGAGCGGTCGGGGCTCGGAAAGAGTGAATTACACAATAACGGAGGAGATCACACTATGATAACACAGGAGACCAACTACAGACAGCAGGCAAAGGACAAGTTGAACAAGGAATATAAGGAATGCAAGGGCGACCGCTATGTAAATGCCATGAAGTCCGCAGTGAAAGATGCCCTGATGAAATTCATCGAGCAGGACAACGAATTTGCACAGGCGATAGTACAGGGCGGTTCATTTGTCGATTGCATGAAAGCGGTCGCAAAGGGTGTCGGTTCGTCGATATCCGATATTGACGCATACAAGAGAGCGGTTCAGTTCTACTTCAAGGGAGCGGATATTTCCTTTACAATGACCGTAAAGCTGAACCCTCATGAAGATAACAACGTGATCGAAGCAGCGCCGAATGTGGAAACGGAGCTTAAATCTTCCGCATTGTCGCTTTCGCTCGATGATCTGTTTTAAGCGGAATGCTTCCGCCGTCGCTATATTACAGTTGACTGAAAAGAGGTATAGATATGAGTAACTTTACAGCAGGCGATACCGCTGCGGAATGGGTCGAGGATATACCGGATATCGTGACCGATGATATCCGCCTTCAGCTGCACCGCAAGCATCAGAGGGCATACATATTCTACCGCCGGCACAAGTGGGGAGCGGACTGCTACTGCACGCACTGCCTTACACGCTATGAAGCGCGGTATGATGCCGAACAGCTCACGCCTACGGACACAGAGCTTTATGATCTTGCACATCAGATACGGCATAACGCTATTGTAATGTGTCCGCTGTGCGGTGCAGAAGTCACAGCCAAATCAGAGGGCTACGGACGGCGCAGGCTGTGGGAATGGCACCCCGCCGCCGTATGGAGCGCAGACGCTGACGGTCAGACCGTGTATGTGGTCTGCGGTGAGATATACGGCGGCTTCAGCCGGCAGGAAATAGGTTCTCGCCGGCTGTACTCCCTCTCGATAGACGAGCTTGAAAAGAACTACGGCGGCGCGGAATGGGCGCCGACATGGGTGATACGCCTGCGCCCCGGAGAGGTCAGGGCTGTTCGGGTGAGCTGCTACAGGACCGTAACGAATAAATACACCGCATACTCTGACAATGACCTGAAAGAGCCGTG
>CAMVPV010000348.1 GCA_947169455.1 uncultured Clostridia bacterium
CCTGCACCTGCTCTGCCTTTCGGGATTTGACGTGATCTATGTCTCCCCCGACAGATCGGCGCTCCAGCCGATAAAGGACGGCAACTACCGCTCGCAGATGCAGATATTTGAAAAGCCCAACTCCAAGGAGGTCATGCCCTTCCCCGAAAAGGCGGTAAAGGCAAAACTCGCTACCGTGGCTTACAATGCAGAGCGTGAGCTCGATGTGATACTCTACGGCGGCGATACCATTTTCAGGGATTTCCAGTTCTCCGATATGGAGTCGGTCGTGATGAAGACCACCTTCGACGAGATAGATGTAATGTGGCATCAGCAGTCGCGCTACCGCACCGGTTTCCAGGTGCAGGGCGGGCGCGTCCGGATACCGACCTTCTTTGCCAAGGTCAGCGGCGTGAGGGACGGCGAGATGAACGATTACTGGGACTATGTACGCGAAAGGCTCTCACCGATGACGATACTCTCGGTAAAGGGCGTAAGCTACGACCCCAACGATTCCACACAGCTCAGAGCGTTCAGTCCGTATCATGACGGACACACCGTTTTCGCAGATAAGCTGAAAAATTCAAAGATGAACAATTACGGTTTCCTGTCCGATGAGCTCCAGACACTCATCATCAGCAAGATACAGGAGACCTTCGACAGCGGTTTCCTTGTGCTCGACAACGAGAGAAAGCTCCTTGCGGAAATAATGTTCACGGCGATGAACCTCGACAGGAGCATACTCCGCATAATGCAGAAGTACGATTTTACAAAGGACGTCCCCAAGTTCATCGTGGTCGATGCGATAGAGGACACTTTCTCGCTGCGTGAATGCATCCGCCTCGTGCTGCTGAATATGCTCGGATTTGATATCCTCATATTCACACCGACCGGCTACCGCAATATCGAAACGCATATCTCCGAAAAGGCGTTCGAGCTTCATCAGCTCAATGAATTCAAATACAACGTCAGCGTCCCGAGGTTCAAGATACCCGACAAGATACCTGTTCCGAAGGCAAAGGGCGGACTGTTCGGGCTGTTCAGGAAGGAACGGCGCTATTGATCAAAATTCCGCGGATATATCCGCAAACATAAAATATAAATGAAAAGGATGGATAAACTATGGCTCTTAATTTCACCCCCTCTTCCGAAAGGCAGCAGGAAGCCGCAAACGCACAGGACGCTGTGATAGTTCTCGATAAGGAGCCCGAAGCGGCACCCGTACAGAGAAATATCAAGGTCGCAGAACCCCAGAGCTTCTCGATGACCGAGACTTCCAACGCTATCAAGAACCAGCTCATCAGCAACGATGAGATCAACAAGCTCGTTTCCACGATCGATATCAACGATACCAACTCTATCGTGCGCTTCGGAAGTGAAGCCGCCGATGATATCTCCAAGGCGTCCGACCAGGTGCTCAATTCCATGAGCATGGATCAGATCAACGATACCGGCGTGCTGCTCACCGCACTTGCGAATATCATGAGCAAGTTCGATGCGGAAGAGCTCAAAAAGGAAGACAAAAAGGGATTCTTCGGCAATCTTAAGAAGCAGATAGACCGTCTGCTCGAAAAATATACCTCTATGGGCAATGATGTCGATAAGATATATGTTCAGCTCAAACAGTACGAGAACGAACTCCAGTCCTCCAACGCAAAGCTTGAAACTATGTACACCGCAAATATCGAATACTACAAGCAGCTCGTAAAGTACATCATGGCAGGCGAACAGGCGTGCGTCGAGCTCGACGGCTACATTGAGGAATACCGCCAGAAGGTCGCTGCAAATCCCGACGCGGGCACCGTCGCTATGGATCTCCAGACACTCGAACAGACGAGAAGCATTCTCGAACAGCGCGTAATGGATCTGAAGATAGCGGAGAACGTTGCTATGCAGACCGTCCCCATGCTCAAAACGATGCAGTTCTCGAACGTGAACCTCGTAAGAAAGATAGACTCCGCATTCATCATCACACTGCCGATATTCAAGCAGGCGCTCGCACAGGCAGTAATGCTCAAAAGGCAGAAGGTCATCGCAGACGGTATGTCCGCGCTCGACAAGACCACCAATGAGCTGCTCATCAAGAACGCCGACAACACCGTTAACCAGTCCAAGATGATCGCACAGATGGCAAACGGCAACTCTATCCAGATAGAGACGCTCGAAAAGACATGGACGACCATCGTGAACGGCATACAGGAGACAAAGCAGATACAGGACGAGGCAAGAGCCCGCCGCAAGTCAGACAGCGAACGTCTCAAGAAGCTCAAAGACGATTACAAGTCCAAGCTCGGTTCGTGATAAGGCACCACGGAGGATCTTACAGTAAACGACATCAATAACTGCGCTTTCGGATAATCCCTTAACTGATGTATCCGGTATGGTACTGATGATATTGTGCAGTAAATAATGCCGTTGACGATAACAGTTATAAAAAATGCCCGCAGCCGTTCAGGTGAACGACCGCGGGTATTTTTTACGTTCAGTATTCATAAGCGGAGCATTACGGACGCTTTTCGCAGATGAGCTTGATCGCTGTCCTGTTCTCTCCGTCTATCTCGATGCTTGCAAAGGTGGGTACACAGACCAGGTCTATGCCAACGGGAGTGAGATACCCTCTTGCGATCGCGATAGCCTTTACAGCCTGATTGGTCGCACCTGCACCGACAGCCTGGACCTCGACCTCACCATTTTCCCTTACTACGCTTGCGATAGCCCCC
>CAMVPV010000349.1 GCA_947169455.1 uncultured Clostridia bacterium
TCCGTATTCTTCAAGGAACTTCTGCTGATACCTTTCTATGATATCGAGATTGTGCGCTGCGCCCTCCCTGTCGAAAAGCGTGAGCGGATAAAGTCCCTCGCGGTACTTTGTGATACCCACGGGAACGACTGCTATGCTCGATACATTGGGCATAAGCGCACCCAGGTCGGTGAGCGTCCGTTCAAGCTCCTTGTTATCGTTCAGCCCGGGACAAAGCACTATCTGACAGTTCATCATGATACCGCCGTCCGCAAGCTGCCGCAGATATTTCAGCTTATCTCCCGCAAAGCGGTTCTTCATCATTACACAGCGCAGTTCGGGATTGGTCGTGTGTACGGAAACATTGATATTCAGCCGCATTTTTATTATGCGGTCGATATCCTTCTGTGCAAGGTTCGTCAGCGTGACATAATTCCCCTGCAAAAAAGAGAGCCGCGCGTCGTCGTCCTTGAAATAGAGAGTCTCCCTCATTCCCGGCGGCATCTGATCTATAAAGCAGAAAACGCATTTATTCGAGCAGCTCTGTTTTTTATCCATTAGAAACGACGAAAATTCTAATCCGAGATCGTCGTATTCATTTTTTGCGGTCTTGATGAATATATGCTTTTCCCCGCGTCTGAGCAGAAGCTTTACCTCGCTTTCCGAGGAATAAAACATATAATCGAGAACGTCTGCGATATCATTGCCGTTGACCTTCAGCAGGATATCGCCTTTTTTTATATGTGCACGGTCGGCGGCAGAACCAGCGACCACACCTGTTACCTCAACTGCCAACCTGCGCACCTCCGTCCTGAAAACAGCCTGACTGACAAAAAAGCAGAGCAGGAAATACCCCGACTCTGCTTTTCCGGGAGATCATCAGACCTCCTTCTTGATTACCTCAACGCCCTTATAGTATCCGCAGTTCTTGCAAACCTTGTGCGGAGCAGTGAGTGCACCGCAGTGCGAGCACCTTGACAATGCGGGGGTGTCCAGCTTCCAGACAGCAGAACGTCTCTTGTCACGTCTTGCCTTGGATACCTTTCTCTTTGGTACTGCCATAGTTTCAGCACCTCCTTAATTATAATAGACATAGCAACATATCACTGCCGTTCCGCGCAGTCACACGGAGAAATGTTCAGATCGGCACCGCAGTGCGGACACAGACCCTTGCAATCCTCGCTGCACAGCAGTTTTGCAGGGATATTCAGCAGGATATCCGAGCTGACGAGCTCATCAAGATCAAGGGTATCTCCCGGAGTAACGATAAATTCATCGTTGTCCTCGCTGTTGACCGAACGCACAAGGATATAATCAAGCTCACACGATAGTTCCCTTTCAAATATCCTCAGACATCTGTCACACGGAGCTTTAAGTACAGCTACAGCACTGCCCGTGAGGGAAACTATCCCTGCCCTGTTGGAGACAAGCGCCTTTACGGCGACACCTCCGGGAAAGGAAATGCCCTGCGGACGTAGGATATCCTCGTCATTTACTGTATAGTCAATGTCGAGTGATTCTCCGACAACATCGTAGATCTGCCTTAAATCCAAGATCATGATCGACTCCTGCGTCAAACACATCAACTATTGTACCATAACAGGTTATGTATGTCAATAGTCTGTGCGAATTTTTTTACAAAAATTTAATTTCTCACTTATTGTCGTACTTTGCGACCGACTCGGGGAGATCGCCCTTATCTGCGGAAACGGTGAATACAACGTTCACTTCGTCGCCTGTGAGCTTATCGACCTTTGCGAGGAGCGCTCCGAGAGCCTCATAATCTGCGCCGCCTATCTTGAGGATAGAGTCAACATAGATATCCTTTATGTCATAGTTTCCCGCAACGAGACCGGCAACGAGACCGAAGAATGCCTCAAAGGAATAGATGCTGTACTGATCAGTATCAACAAGTCTTACCGAATGACCGATGTCATATCTGAGCTTTGTTCCCTTGTCGATGAGGACAACATAGCCCTTTGTGCTGCTTGTCGATTCATTGATCATATTGATGAGGATCTTAGTCTTGCCGGAACCCTTTTTACCTGTAATGATCTTTACCATAAATAATGCTCCAATCTCAGCGGCATAAATGTGCTGAAAAAATCATACGGACTGCGGAAAAGCCTGCGGCGCCGCTGCCGCCGAAGCCATTGGATACTCAGTACCCTGCCCGTGTCCGTTATATGCAGACCCCTGCGGGACATCACATACTGTCCCGCAGCGGAAATTGCCTTGAACGAAGCTTATCCGAGCTTGGCTTCGAGAGCCGCCTTCTGGTCTTCATAGCCGGGCTTGCCGAGAAGAGCGAACATATTCTTCTTGTAGCTCTCAACGCCGGGCTGGTCGAACGGATTTACGCCGAGCATATATCCGCTGAGCGCGCAAGCCTTCTCGAAAAAGTATATCATGTAGCCAACAGACTTCTCTGATGTATCAGCCATTTCGAGCACGATGTTCGGAACTCCGCCCTCGGTATGAGCGAGTATCGTTCCTTCGAGAGCCTTTCTGTTTACGACAGACATATTCTGACCGGTGAGGAAGTTCAGTCCGTCGAGGTTCTCTGCGTCGTTTTCGAGGAATATATCCTTCTTGGGCTGCTTGATGTCCATAACAGTCTCGAAGAGTATCCTTGAACCGTCCTGGATATACTGACCCATAGAATGAAGGTCAGTGGAGAACGTAGCTGCTGCGGGGAAAATGCCTCTCT
>CAMVPV010000350.1 GCA_947169455.1 uncultured Clostridia bacterium
AATTAGTGGGTTCTATCGCTTGACGATATGATAATGACCGCCCTGTTCATTTCTGAACAGGGCGGTTTTTTGTGTGTATATAAGAAAAATGCTCCGGCAGTATGAATCACTGCCGGAGATTTATGTTAGTATTATTCACTTAACCGTTGTATGGTTCCAGACGTACAGTTTCCATTGTTACATGGTGAAGCGGTTTGTCATTCGGGTCAGTTTCGACCTCAGCTATCGCACGTACAACATCCATTCCCTCGATAGCCGCCGTCAAGGAAAGGTGTGCCGCCTTTTTCATGGTACATATCTATCACGTCCTGCGACCAGTGGAACCTGTCGGGGTATTCCTCCATGAGCTGCTCGGGTGAAGTATCACCGAAGTATCCGTCCGGAGTGTTCACAATGTAGAACTGGCTGCCGTTCGTCGCAGTGCTGCCGCTGTTCGCATAGGCGACCGCACCCGTGAAGTGGTACAGCCCCTCGGGTACATACTGTTTCCGCCTGTGCCGTTTCCGCGCGGGTCGCCGCCCTGAATCATGAAATTCGGGATCACCCTGTGGAAGATCAGCTCGTCGTAATAGTTCATGCCGATAAGTCCCTTGAAATTCTCGACAGCCTCCGGCGCTGCATCCGGGAACAGCTTTATCTTGATCGTACCGAAATCCTTGACGTTGATAACAACGATCTCCTCGCCCTGCTGCGGCGGCTCGAAATTCAATATCTTGCTCTCTCCGAGCGTCATGACCTTGTCGGTCTGGGGGGCATCTGCCGTTGTCGCAGCCGGTGCATCTGTTTCAGCAGCAGTGTTTGCAGCCGGTTCGGTCGTCTGCGTTGTGGATGATGTGCTCCCGCATCCGCAGAGCATTACAGCAAGTACAGCTATCGCAGCTGCAGTTCCGCAGAAAGTCCTTTTAGTTGACATAACTTTTCTCCTTTCAGTTTGTCCGTTTATTCTGTATGATAAATTATATATGATATTTTCCCGTTTGTCAATATGCAAACCGACTGTTTTGCGCCGTCTTTTATGTTCTTTGTACAAAAATCATATATCGGAATTGAATAATCAGCCAAGTATTGAGAAATCCTATTGCATTGCATCGTACTGTGTGTTATAATAATTATATATATGTATTTTCGGCTCGGCGCTGTGAGGTGGGCAATTTTATGATCAACAAAGAAAAAATTACCAAGGTCGATATTTATGACAGCAAGGGCTCCCGTATCGTTACGACCCGCTCGTTTTCCTTTCCGAAGGATTTCTTCAAGGTCAAGGGTCAGGAGCTTATCATGATAAAGGCGAAAAATCTGCCTTACCTCGATAAGGACGAACCGATCACTGCTATTTTTGAATATGTGAACGGTACAAGAATAAAATATATCACCAAAATTGACATAAGCACCGATATGCAGATGAACTTCCATGTCGGTGACGGCGAGATCCTCGAAGAACGCCGCCGAAGCTTCAAGGTGAATACCGAATTCGACGGGATATGCCGCTTCTATGAGCGCGAATCACAGTCCCCTGACCCGATAACCTTTGAAAGACCGCTCAATATACACTTCTTCAATATCAATCTCGGCGGAGTGCTCTTCTTTGCAGAGTTTGATTTTGAACTCGGCGACAGAGTAAATCTCTCTTTCATGGCGGGCGATATCGACCTCATCGGTGAGGTCATCCGCAAACAGTACAGCAGCGACAACGAAGATCAGTTCATCGGCTATGCCTGCAAATTTATCGATGTTTCCCCCATTCAGGAGGAACGTATCGCGCGGTTCGTATTCAACGCACAGGTCGCCGAACGCGACAAGAACCGCTCCAAGGGCTCCGGCTTCTGAGGTGTGACGTCCTATGAACGATTGCAGGATAATTGCAGTTACCAATCAGAAAGGCGGCGTAGGCAAAACCACGACCTGCGCCGCCTTTGCAGGAATTTTCAGCAAGTGCGGAAGGAGAGTTCTCGCTGTGGATATGGATCCGCAGGGAAATCTCTCTTTTTCGCTCGGAGCTGAGGACGGCGGATATACCATCCACGATGCTATCAAGGGCGATTGCGGCATCACTGCCGCTGTCAAGCATACCCGCGTATGCGACGTAATTTCGTCCGATATCCTCCTGTCCGGCACCGAGCTCGAAGTGACACGCAGCGACAGGGAATTCATTCTCCGCAAGCTGCTCGCGCCACTGAGGAATATCTATGACGTCATCATCCTCGATACCCCGCCCGCACTCTCCGTTCTCACGATAAACGCCTACACCGCCGCCGATGATCTCATTATCCCCATGACGCCCGAGATACTTTCGCTGCAGGGGATAACACAGCTTCGTGAAACTGTGCTCGCCGTAAAGAAATATTATAATAAATCGCTCAATGTGCGCGGGATATTGCTCACACGGTACAGCTCACGCTTCGCACTGAGCGAAGAGGTCGCCGAAATGGCACAGATAGTCGCAGAACAGCTCGGCACAAAGGTGCTCGATGTGAAGATCTCCATGAGCATTTCCGCCGCCGAAGCACCCGCTCATCAGCAGACTATAATCGAATACGCTCCCCGCTGCAAGGCGGCTCGCGAGTATTCCCGCCTTGCCCGCGAACTTTACCCCGACCTCGCTGCGCTTTAAGCGCCTTCGGCGTTGCTCCGCAGGCTGGGCTCTGCCCAGACCCGCGCCTTACGGCGTTGCTCCGCAGGCTGGGCTC
>CAMVPV010000351.1 GCA_947169455.1 uncultured Clostridia bacterium
GGAGAGGTTGGTCAGATAACCGTAGAGGAAAGCGAGCGCCGTCTGCACCGTGATCTCGGCGTAGTTGCATCTGCCTTTCAGGACTGCGACCTGTGTGATTATCTGTATCACGCTCAGCAGGTTGAGCCAGCCGCCGAATGTCAGCTTACAGTTGACAAGTGACACCGAATACGGAAGCGATGCCACGGGAGATGTTCCAAATCCCGCTTTGGTGGAGAATGCCACGCCCATCGATGCGATGAACAGTCCCACAAGGAACATTCCGTAGCGTTTTATCAGATCTGTACGTTTTTCTTTCATTGGTTTTCTAACCTTGCAAATCTCAGCGTGCCGGAATCATCGACTGTCTCGTTCCACATCTGCGCGGGGCGCACCCACACGCCGTGTTCGCCGTAAAGCGCACGGTAGACCACCATTGCTTCAAGCGTTTCCGAGTGCCGTGCGATCTCCAGCACCTCGTATTCGTTGCCCTTGTAGTGGCGGTATCTGCCTTTGGGGATACCCGCTATTGCTTCTTCGTAGGTCATTATGTTTGTCCTTTTATTGGTTTTGCTGTAGTCGGCCGGCTATTTTCCGAACCTTTCGAGCAGATCATAGATGCCGTCCTGCGACAGCACGCCGCGTTTCAGATCTTTCGGCAGGCGTCCTGCTTCGTCTGCGGCGAAGTCGCGCTTCCAGGCAGGACTTCCGTAATAATCGGAAAGCTGCTGCAGAAGCTCGGGCGAGCCGTTTTCCGCCTGCCGCATGATATTCTCAAAGTAAGTGATGCGATCAGTCTGAGCCCGCAGCGATTCGGGAGTGTCGGGCAGGATCTTCTCAAAAGCGAACATCTCGAACATTTCTCCGTCGCTGTCGTCGGGATGGCAGTGGTGTTCGTTGAAATACTCGACGATGTGAAACCCGCAGCGGTTGACGTAGAAGTGTACATTGCGCTTCTCGAAATATGGCGTAACGGTCTCCCAGACTGTGACCTCTGGGTGCAGGGCTTCGACGGCACACCATGCGGCGTAGCCGATGCCCTTGCTGTGAGCGGCAGGTGAAACGAACAGCAGTTCAAGGTCGCCGTGATCGTACTCTGTTTTGATGACAACACCTCCGAGGGGTTTGCCGTCCTTCATTATGCGGTACGCCTCGCCTTCGTCTATGGATCTGGAGATGGTGTCGTGAGAGATTATCTCGCCGTCCTCTTCAAAGTGGTCGTCACGCTGACCGAATTCCTCAAGAGCGCCGTAATTGAAGGCGTCCTGATTGTCCCTGATGAACCGTTCACGGTCGGAAGGTTCAAGCGGGGCGAGAGTTATTTCTGTCATTTTGTTCTCCTCCAAATGATAGTGCAGCGTCTTCGATCAGTTGACTATGCTGACTATCCTGTTTCTGAATTCCTCATCGGACGGTGATTTTCCCTTGGCCTCAAACAGCTGAGACAGCGTCACAAGCTGATAGCCCTGCTTCTGGAGCTTTGGAATGATAGTATCCAGCGCTTCGACGGTCTGGTAGTTGCCGTCGGCATCGTGCAGAAGGATGATGGCGCCGTCCTGCGCCAGCTTCAGGACTCCGTCAACACGCTCGTCGGTGGTGACCTTTGAATCCCAGTCGTTGACGCCGAAGCCGGATATGAATGTCATGTCGATATTCTCATACATGATATCGTTGGCCGCAAGGTAAGGCGGTCTGAAAAACTGAGGCTCTGTTCCGGTAATATCGGTTATCAGCTCGTTCGTTTTCTCCATCTCGCCGTTTATCTCGTCGGCTGTCATTTTATCCATATAGGAGTGAGTGTACGAATGATTCTCGATCTCACACCCGAGGCTGTAAGCCCGCTTTGCCGACTCGGCACTCTGCTCGTTGACGTTCTGACCTATCAGGAAAAACGTTCCCGCCGCATCATACTTTTCCAGCAGGTCGAGCACCCTGGGGGTGATGCTGGTATTAGGTCCGTCATCGAAGGTCAGCGCTATTACCGGCTTGTCCGGATCATACTCGATGACCTTGGGAACTATCGTCTCTTCGGTGACAGTCTCCTGTTCCGATGTGGTCGTCTGTGCTGCGGTGTCGTCCTTCTTCTGCGAAGGCTCGCTTGCTCCCGAGCAGCCCGAGAGCAGGAAAACGAACATGGCAAGCGGCAGTAATCGCTTCATTATCATAGTGATCGCTCCTTACATGATCGGCTCAAGTCCCGCGAATATCTGCAAGATGCGGTTTTGGCCGTCCATTTCCTGTAATTCTATTATAGCAGATTTTTCAAAAAAATCAAGCGGGAGTTTTCGCAGATCGGTCGGATATAAAACGAAGCAGCGCAGATAAATTGACAAACACTCTATGCTTTGATATAATTATATTCAACACGTAAACTGTGTCTTCCCGAACAAATAAAAAAATTTTTCTCTTACCCCCTAACCAACCGAGAATTTCTGCATTATACCTACAGAAGCTTCTGAAACACACATGAAAGAGGTGATTGAAATGACTCTCGACGAATACTCAAACGAGATCGCGAAAATGTCAAAAACGATGTTCCGATATTGTCTGTCGCGCACCAACTCATTTCACGACGCGGAGGATCTGGCGCAAGAGATACTGCTGATCAGCTGCAAAAACGGCAACAGCTTTCCAAACGCAAAGGCGTGCTACGCTTTTGTATGGAGAACCGCAGAGAATATACTCCGCAACTGGTACCGTGACAACA
>CAMVPV010000352.1 GCA_947169455.1 uncultured Clostridia bacterium
CCCTCAAAGGACGTTCTGAAGCAGGCTAAGCTCGACGGCTTCAGCGACCGCTACCTCAGCTCGCTCCTCGAGGTGACAGAGCAGGAGATCCGCGATGCACGCATCGGCTTCGGTATCAAGGAGGCATGGGAAGGCGTTCACGTAAGCGGCACCCAGAATGCAGCTTACTACTACTCCACCTACCACCTCGACGAGGACAAGAGCCCCGTAAATACCGACAAGCCCAAGATCATGATACTCGGCGGCGGTCCCAACCGTATCGGTCAGGGCATCGAATTCGACTACTGCTGTGTTCACGCTGCACTTGCGCTCAAAAAGCTCGGCTTTGAGTCCATTATCGTAAACTGCAACCCCGAGACGGTATCCACCGACTACGATACCTCCGACAAGCTTTACTTCGAGCCGCTCACCCTTGAGGATGTGCTCAGCATACACGACAAGGAAAAGCCGGTCGGCGTGATAGCGCAGTTCGGCGGACAGACCCCGCTCAATCTCGCCGGAGATCTGAAAAAGTACGGCGTAAATATCCTCGGCACCACTCCCGAAACTATCGACCTCGCAGAGGACAGGGATCATTTCCGCGCCATGATGGAAAAGGTCGAAATTCCCATGCCCGAATCGGGAATGGCTGTCAATGTTGATGAAGCACTTGAGATCGCGAACCGCATAGGCTACCCCGTTATGGTGCGTCCTTCCTATGTTCTCGGCGGCAGAGGGATGGAGATAGTCCACGATGACGACATGATGAAGGTATATATGTCAGCGGCGGTAGGCGTTACCCCCGACAGACCCATCCTCATCGACCGTTTCCTCAATCATGCTACCGAATGTGAAGCCGATGCCATTTCCGACGGAACGAACTGCTTCGTTCCCGCAGTTATGGAGCATATCGAGCTCGCAGGCGTACACTCGGGCGACTCCGCCTGCATTCTACCCGCAAAGAACCTCACCAAAGAGCAGATCGCGACAATAAAGGAATATACAAGGCGCATCGCGGTGGAAATGAACGTGTGCGGTCTTATGAATATGCAGTACGCTATCGAGGGCGACACTGTGTATGTTCTCGAAGCGAACCCGAGAGCATCGCGCACAGTTCCGCTCGTATCAAAGGTGTGCAGCATCAATATGGTGCGGATAGCGACCGAGATAATCACCTCGTCGATCACCGGCAGACCCTCTCCGGTACCGGAGCTGCATGACAAGATCATCAACCACTACGGCGTAAAGGAAGCTGTGTTCCCGTTCTCGAGCTTCCCGGAGGTCGATCCCGTGCTCGGTCCAGAAATGCGCTCGACCGGAGAAGTACTCGGTATTTCACCGTCCTTCGGCGAAGCATATTACAAGGCTCAGGAGGCTGCACAGACAAAGCTCCCCGACGGCGGAACGGTGCTGCTTTCGGTATGCGACAGGGACAAGCCCGAGCTTGTCGAAACAGCAAAGGCATTCAGCGACCTCGGATTTGATATCCTTGCGACCGGAAAGACTTACGAGATGATAAAGAACGCAGGCATCGAATGCAGGAAGATATTCAAGATGTACGAGGGCAGACCGAATATCAGTGATGCGATAACCAACGGAGAGATACAGCTTATCGTGAACACACCCGCCGGAAAGACCAGCATCTACGATGACAGCTACATCAGAAAATCCGCGATAAAGAACCGCGTACCCTACATCACGACTATGGCGGCTGCCAAGGCGAGCGCCGAGGGCATCAGGGCGAAGAAGGAAAACACACACATCGGCGTGAAATCGCTCCAGGCACACCACAGCGACATAACAGAGTGAACTGTCACCAATGAAAAATAAGAACCGCGGTTTTTGCTGATGAGTAAAAACCGCGGTCTTTGCATTATTCTGCTCATGCAGAGCAGTCAGCGGACTTTGCAGAGGAAGTATTTACGGAGCGGCGGCGGCGCAAATGCAGCGCTGCCCGTCATTGACGGTGTATTTCCATGATGTATGTACGGAGGTGAAAAGTCTGACAAATATAATGATATGTGACGATGAGCCGAAGATGCTCTCGGATATAGCGGGATATGCGGCTGAGATCATCGCAGACAGCAGGATAACATCATACAGCTCCGGAAATGCTCTCATGCCGGCGCTGAAAAACGATGGCTGCGATATACTTCTGCTCGATATCGATATGCCGGAAATAAGCGGGCTTGACATCGCGCGTGAACTTTCTGGGCTGCCCGTAAAGCCCATGCTGATATTTGTGACGAGCCACGACGAGCTCGTATATGACAGCTTACAGTTCCACCCGTTCGGTTTCGTGCGAAAAACATATCTGCAAAAGGAGCTGCGCGCTGTGCTCGGTGACGCCGCAAAGGAACTTGACAGCAGGGACAGGCATTTCCGTTTCCGTTCGGCGGAGGGCGATGTAAAGCTGAATATTGACGATATCTATTACTTTGAGGCGGACGGGAACTATATAAAGCTGTTTGCATCGGACGGCGGATACCGTTTCAGGGATACAGTGTCCTCGCTTGAAAATGCACTTTCGGAAAGCGGATTTGTCCGCATACACAAGGGTTTTCTCGTCAATCAGTCCGCAGTGAAGATGATAAACTCCGGGGAATGTGTCCTGAACGGCGGCACAAGACTGCCCGTCGGACGCAGCTATTCGGAAAATGCGCGCAGAACACTTATGAGGTATATGCTGAAATGA
>CAMVPV010000353.1 GCA_947169455.1 uncultured Clostridia bacterium
CGGTGTCCTTCACCGATACCACCACTCCGCGAACCGTAACAAGCATTTCTATCGCCTCACCGGTTTATTTATACTGCTTCGACGAAAGTCCGAAATTGGTGATAAAACCGTCGCGGTTGCGCCAGTCCTCCTTCACCTTAACCCACAGCCGCAGATTTACCCTTATGCCGAAGAAGGCTTCAAGCTCTCCGCGCGCACCGCTGCCTATCTTTTTAAGCATGGAGCCGCCCTTGCCGATGACCATCCCCTTGTGCGAATCCCGCTCGCAGTAGATAACGGCGTCTATATTGAGGATATCCTCGCCGCTCTTTGTTACGCTCTCGTTCATATCCTCCACCGTCACGGCTATCCCGTGCGGTATCTCATCGTACATGATGTTGAGCACCTGTCCGCGTATCATTTCCGCAGTGAGCACCCTTTCGGGCTGATCGGTGAATTTGTCGTCGGGGTAGAAGTGCGGTCCCTCGTTCGAGAATTTCGCAGTCTCCTCAAGCACAGCATCCAGACCCTCGCCCTTTGCCGCACTTATCGGCACTGCCGCCGCAAAATCGAAATACCCGAAGTATTCCGTGAGCTTCTGCGCTATCTCCGCCTTGTCCTTCACAAGGTCGATCTTGTTCAGAAGCAGTATGACCGGCGTATGCTGACGCTTCAGCATTTTAAGGAGCTCTTCCTCTTTTTCGTCGTATTTCCTCGTGATATCGGTCATGAACAGGACAGTGTCTATCCCGCTGACCGAACTCTTCACGATATCGTTCATGTGCTCGCCGAGCCGGTTGCGCGGCTTCTGCACGCCGGGCGTATCGGCAAACACGTACTGTATATCATCTTTTGTGAGTATGCCTGTTATCCTTGTGCGGGTGGTCTGCGGCTTGTCGCTGACCACTGCCACCTTTTCGCCTATGAGCGCATTGAGCAGCGAGGATTTGCCCGCGTTGGGCTTTCCGGCTATCGCCGCAAATACCGATCTTGTTTTCATTTTCTCTGACCTCTTACTTCAATTGCTTTGCCTTGTTCAATATCTCTTCATACGAAACTGCCCGTATGACAGTAAAGTTCTTTTCTATCTCCCTTGTCCACAGATCTATCTCGCCTTCGATACCGGACACCTCCGGCAGTATGAACCCCCATATCCTGCACCCTGTCTTTTTCAGCTCGGGCAGAAAATGATCAAAGCCCCATTCCACGTCCTCTTTGACATCTTCAAATCCGTTCCTCGCATCGACGATGAATATGCTGCCCCTGTGTTCCTTCAGCATTTCAAGCGAAGCCTCCACCGGAGCCCTGTAATCATCAAAGTGTGCTTCCTTTTTCCATACATGAAATACGGCATTGTCCTTTTCGATATATACAGTCTTTGCAAATACGCTCTCAAACATTTCTGTCTTCCTCTCAGAGCCGGCACTTGAAATCGCTGTAGCCGAACCGCTTCACGAGCTCGATGCCGCTTTTCGTATTGTAGTAAATATCGGGAAGACCTATCCCGTTGAAGGTATTGTTCTTGCACATGGAATATATCGCCATATCGCAGAAAACGAGCCTGTCGCCGGGGTACAGCGGCTCATCGAAGGAATAGTCGCCGATGATATCCCCCGCGAGGCAGGTCGCCGCGCCGAGGCGGTATGTGAACTGTTTTTCGCCCGGCTTGCCCGCTCCGATGATATTCGGGCGGTATGGCATTTCGAGCACATCCGGCATATGGCACGCCGCCGATGCGTCCAGTATCGCGATATCCATGCCGTTGTGCGTTATGTCGAGCACCTCGCTGACGAGGAACCCCGCATTGAGCGCGACAGCCTCGCCCGGTTCAAGATACACCAGCACGCCGTACTTCTGCTGAACACAGTCTATCACGCGGATAAGCCGCTCGATATCGTAATCATCTCGTGTGATATGGTGCCCGCCGCCGAAATTCAGCCATTCCATCCTGCTGAAGTACTTACCGAACTTCTCTTCGGCGGCAGCCACGGTGCGTTCAAGGACATCGCTGTTCTGCTCGCACATGGTATGGAAATGCAGTCCCGAAATGCCGTCAAGCTCGTTCTCCTCGAAATTTTCAAGGGTAACACCGAGCCGCGAGCCTGCCGCGCAGGGATCGTATATCTCGGTCTCCTGCTCGGAATATTCGGGATTTATGCGCATCCCGCACTTTATATTCCTTCCGCTCTCCTTTACTCTGCCGCGGAACTTCTTCCACTGTGCAAAGGAATTGAACACTATATGGTCGCATACCGAGAGTATCTCACCGATATCCTTATCGCGGAACGCGGGGGAATATATATGCACCTCGCCGCCCATCTCCTCACGTCCGAGACGCGCCTCATTCAGACCGCTCGCCGCAGTTCCCGCGAGGTATTTTCCGATAAGCGGATAGGTGCGGTACATCGAGAACGCCTTCTGCGCAAGGAGTATGCGGCAGCCCGTCCTGTCCATCACCGAGCGGAGCACCTTCAGATTTTTTTCGAGAAGTCTCTCATCGGTAACGTAGCAGGGCGTTTCCACGGCGTTGATATCAAACAGTTCAGATATGGCAGTCATCATCAGTTCTCCTTATTGCCGAGGGGCGCGTCGGTGAATTCTATCCTGCTGAGCTGTGCTTCGAGGTTCCCGCGGAACCCCGCGCGGTATTCATCGCGGAGCGCCTGCTGCTCGGCTTTTTCGGCTTCCGTG
>CAMVPV010000354.1 GCA_947169455.1 uncultured Clostridia bacterium
ATTTCAGAGGACGAAACGTGTCCCGGATCCTCGATGGAAGCTATATATGCGGGGTTTCCGGCAACCATGCGGATAGTACCGCATTTTCCCTCGGGTGTCTTTTCTACGGACAGAATGCAGGTCATGGGTTTATAACCCTTGACGAATTGCTGATAATCCAACAGTCTCACTCCTCATAATAAATTATATATCATTTTCAGATGCCGGTAAACGACAGAAACAAATCTCTTTCCTGATGCACCTATTATATCACATCCGTAATTTAAAGTCAATACTTTTTCACAAAAGCTGTCATATACGGGCTCCTTGCGGAAAATTGCACATCTTGTTACTTAGGCAATTAACAAGTTTGGATCTCAGATAATACCGTTTACGGAGATACGCTGACCGGTCATGGTCATACTCAGGTCTGCAGCAGCCGAATTAATACAGAAAATCAGGCACTTGACAACAATGCCGGAAAAATGTTATAATATAGCGGGAAATATCACTCTGACATAGTATTTACAGATATATACTTGCCTCTGTCTCAAAGCAGTCAATAAAGCCGCAAAGCGGCTTTGCAGAGGAAGCATCAAAGAATCGACTGCTGCGCACTGCACCCCTCAGTGACAAAGGATCTCCATATGTCATTTGCACATTCTGAAACAGCGCGCAGCATAAGCATTCTGCTTTGTTCCTTAGGAAAAGATAAGACTAAGGTTGTGAGGATATATGAAGAAAAGAAACGGCAGACATAAGATAATAGGCATAGTATGTGCCGGCATACATGATACCGGCGCGCAGAACACGATGATGTCGCTTATAAACGAGGCACGGTCACGCGGTCATAAGGTGATCGTGATAACGAATTTCACCTACTATCATATTGAATATACACCCGCCGAGATAGATATCTTCAAGCTTATCAATTCGCCCGCACTGGATGGTCTGATACTTATGCCGGAAAGCATCAAGAGCGACAGCGTATGGGAGATGGTGCTGAATGATGCGAAGGCGACCGGACTTCCCTTCGTCTGTGTCGATAGGGACGTACCCGGCTGTGTCAGCATTACCTTCGATTACGGCGGTGCATTTGAACAGGTCATGCGGCATATGATCGAAGTACACAAGCCTGAGCGCATCAACTTTATCGGCGGGATGGAAAACAACAGCTTCTCCGAGGAACGCCTTGATGTATTCAAAAAAGTGCTCGCAGATAACGGAAGGGAGTTCGAGCCGGAACGCTTCGGGTACGGTCAGTTCTGGGAAAGCCCGACGATCGAGGTGCTCGATAAATTCTACGGCAGTGACCTCGAACCGCCCGACGCGATACTTTGCGTCAATGACACCGAGGCGATGACCGTCTGCAATTATCTCAGAAAGCTGAACATAGATGTCCCGAAGGATGTGATCGTGAACGGGTTTGACGGAATTGAAGAGGAAAAGTACATCTTCCCGCGGCTTACCACTGCCGCCATCGATATAGAAGGAATGTCAGTAAATGCGTTTGATCTTTTGGAACAGCTCATGAACGGCGAAGATCCCTCGCAAAGGCTGACAGTCATACCATATTCGCTGAGGATATCTCAGTCCTGCGGCTGCGTTCCTATAAAAGAGGGCGAAAAGGTCAACAAACTGCTCGAGCTGTTCCTTTCAAGAAAAAATTCTGAACGGCATGAACGCAGGATGTTCGAGTACAGTTCCCACACAGGTGAGCTCAACAGCTATGATCAGCTTGCAAAGCTCATTCCTCAGTTCTGTGAATGCCCGACATGGTGCTGCATTGAAACAAGGATGCTCTGCGATGCCGATGATGAGGATGCGGAAAACACGGCAGTTCAGAACGGAGAGAAGAAGCTTGTCATGCACTGCAAAAATGTTGGTGACATCCAGAAGGAGGATACATACGTCTTTGATATCCCTATTGCTCCCGATGAGCTTTTGCCCGACCTTGACGGAATATTCGATGAATACAGTGCGCTGCTTTTCGCACCGCTGAGTTTTCAGGGCTGCGGTATGGGATATCTTGCGGCAGCCATGGATTGTGAAGGCTTCAGCTTTCTCTTCACGCAGAGGCTTGTCAGCAATACAAATCAGATATTCGAGACGCTCAAGACAAGGATACGCTTGCAGAAGGCATACGCCAAGGTAGCTGATATGCATATGCGCGACCCGATGACCGGCATCTATAACCGCCGCGGTTTTTATATGCGCATGGCTGAACTTACAGAGAGAGGCACAAAGAGCTTCTCACTGTTCTCAGTCGATCTCGACAGGCTGAAATATATCAACGATACCTTCGGTCACTATGCGGGCGACAAAGCGATAATCACGGCTGCGGAGATCGTAATGCGCGCCGCGGGTCCTGGCGCTGTTTGTGCACGCTTCGGCGGAGATGAATTCATAGTGGTGATACCCAGCGGAGAAGACGCAGACCGATATATCGAAAGAGTATATTCCGAAGCTCAGGCTTTCAATTCCGCAAGGAAAGAACCTTTTGAGATCGGCGTCAGCATAGGAAACGCAAGCCTTGAAATAACCGACCGCGAAAATATAGATATCGCGATGAAAGTGGCTGACGAGAAAATGTACGAATGCAAGCGTATGCATCACGCAGAAAGAAAATAATATAACAAAGACCGACTGTTCATAGGACTATGCTGATA
>CAMVPV010000355.1 GCA_947169455.1 uncultured Clostridia bacterium
CCGAAAACTTTACTCGCGGCTTACGCCGCGTTTTACGCTTAAGTTGTGGGTAGTGGTAATAAAATAAGAAACCGCGGTCGTTCACCCGAACAGCCGCGGTTTTGATCTTCAATCATCAATTGTCAATTTTCAATCTGCGGAACGGTGCTTTATCGGGATATTCCCCATGCTGAAACCGCCCGAATTCACGCTCTCATTGAAAGTTACCGAAGAATGACGTATCTCTTCCATTTTGGAGCGGTCGCTTATGTACCGCATCACCTCTGCGGTGTTCAGCGCGTCGGCGAGTGCACCGTGCTCCTTCCCCGCAAAGTATATCTTCAGTGTGCCGAGCGCATTGGTCAGCCCCATCGGGTTGGAAAAGCCCATGATACGCTGATATATCCGCTGGAGATCGAGCCAGTGCACAAAAAATATATCGTATTCCAGCTTTTCGGGATATTTCAGCTCTATCTCGTTCTGGAGCACATTGCGGTCGGTATCGCTCCATGCATACAGCGTGAACGGCTCCTTCCCTATCCACTCTATAAACTCGTCGAGAACCTCACCGAAGCTGCCGCAGCTCTCTACGGTCTTGTCGGATATCTTCGTGAGTGCGGTTATCTGCGGTTCTATAACATTGTGCTGCGGCTTGATGTAGTGCTGGAAGGTGCTCACCGTTTCAAGGCTGTCATTCAGCTTGACCGCACCGATCTCGATTATCTCATGCCGCGCGAATTCCCGAAGTCCGGGGTCACGTATCGGATTGAACTCCAGATCGAGCACTATCTTGCTGTGGTTTTTCGGCATGACCGATCATATCCTTTCACATCTTTTCGGGGCAGGTGATCTTCAGCATTCCGAGGACGTTCTCCAGTACGATCCTGACCGCCATGCACATGAGCAGTCTTGACTGCATCACCTCGTCGCTCTCGCCCATAATGCGGCACTTGTCGTAGAACTTGTGGAACAGCGACGCCAGATCGGCAGAATACTTCGTCAGCTTTGAGGGGTCATAAGCCTTTGCCGCAGAATTGACCGTACCGGGCAGTGCTGCAAGCTGTCTGATGAGCTCGCGCTCCTCCGGCTCGGCTGCGCTTACCGCTGCGTTCCTGTCCGCAAAGATGCCCTTTGCTTTCAGTCCGCGGATTATGGAGCATATACGCGCGTGTGCATACTGCACGTAATATACCGGGTTCTTCGAGGACTGCTCGATAGCGAGATCGAGGTCAAATTCAAACTGCGAATCCGCCTGACGGAGATTGAAGAAGAACCTTGCGGCGTCGATAGGTATCTCATCGAGCAGCGTCACCAGCGAGATAGCCTTGCCGGAGCGCTTGGACTGCTTCACGGGGTTGCCCTCGCCGTCTATAAGGCTTACCATCTGCATGATGAGCATTTCCAGCCTGTCGGGGTCGGCGCCGAGAGCCTTCATTGCGGCTTTCATTCTCGGTATATATCCGTGGTGGTCAGCACCGAGTATATCTATCGCAATATCGAACCTGCGCTCCTCGAGCTTGTTCCAGTGGTATGCTATATCCGGCACGAAGTACGTAGGCACACCGTTTGCACGGACGAGCACCCTGTCCTTGTCGTCGCCCAGCTCGCTTGAACGGAACCAGAGCGCACCCTCCTGCTCATAGGTATAGCCGCTCGCCTTCAGCTTTTCGATGATGCGTTCCACCGAGCCGTCGCCGTGGAGCGTGCTCTCGCGGAACCAGCTGTCATAGATTATGCGGTACTTGCCGAGGTCGGCTTCGAGGTTCTTTATGTTTATTGGGAGCGCATAGCCGACGAGCGCGGCACGGCGTTCCTCTTCGGAAGCGTTCACGAATTTATCGCCGTTGATATCGGTGAACTTCTTGGCGTGCGCGATTATGTCCGCGCCGAGATAGACATCCTCCGGCATGGGAAAGCGGACGGTATCCTCAAATATCGCATGACAGAGCGCGTCGTCATCGGTGAAGGAGGAAACGAAGTCCTTGTTTTCGGGCGCATTGAGCTGTAAATATCTCAATTCGAGAGAACGTCCGAACTTATCCACCTGATTGCCGGCATCGTTCACGTAGAACTCGCGGCAGACATTGTAGCCGGCGGCATCGAGCACCGAAGCAAGGCAGTCTCCGATAGCGCCGCCGCGCGCGTTTCCTATGTGCATGGGACCTGTCGGGTTGGCGGAAACGAATTCGAGCAGCACCCTTCTGCCGGCGCCGAGGTCTGTCCTGCCGTAGCTTTCACCCTCTGATATCACGGAATGAACCGTCTCCGCGAACCATTTATCCGAGAGGAAGAAGTTTATAAATCCGGGGCCTGCTATCTCCTGCCTGTCAAAATATCCGCCGACCTCACCGGTGCGTCTGCATATCTCCTCGGCTATCGCGCGGGGAGCCGCCCTGAAAGCCTTTGCGGATACAAGTGCGGCATTTGCGGCGAAATCGCCGTGAGAGCGGTCTGCGGGTATCTCTATCGCAAATCCGGGCAGAGCGTCCTTATCTATGCCCTTTTCCTCTGCCATTGCTTCAAGGGCATTTCTTATGACGGTGCGCAGTTCATCTGCGGCTTTTTCGATAGGATTTATCATTTTTATCATTCCTTAATTATTCCTGATTCCGCAAAGTTCAAAACGTTTTTAAGGCTAAAGAACAGCGGTTGTTT
>CAMVPV010000356.1 GCA_947169455.1 uncultured Clostridia bacterium
CGAGTGCTGTGATCCCGAGCTAACTTCGGTGGATAATCACCTCGAGGTGCTGTGCGAAAGATGTGTCTCTTCGCTTATGGAACTGTTTTCCGATGAAAAAGCAGCCGTTCCGAAGCAGACTATTTTTGACTGCTGTATCATTGAGCGCGGCTCCACCGATTTCAATAAGAAAGGCTGATAGTTTATGAGAAGATTTATGGACAAGGATTTCCTGCTGGGCACAGAGACGGCACAGAAGCTGTTTCACGAATATGCGGCAGATATGCCGATAATCGATTACCACTGCCACATCGACCCGAGGGAGATCGCACAGGACAGGCGCTTTGAGAATATCACACAGGTATGGCTCGGCGGCGATCATTACAAATGGCGGCTGATGCGTTCGGCAGGCGTGGATGAAAAATACATCACGGGTGATGCGCCCGACCATGATAAATTCATGAAGTGGGCAGAGGTGCTCGGAAAGGCTGTCGGAAATCCGCTTTTCCACTGGAGCCATCTTGAATTGCAGAGATATTTCGGATATGAAGGTGTGCTCAGCAAAGCATCTGCCGAGGAAGTGTGGACGCTATGCAACGAGAAGCTGATGTCACCGGATATGAGCGCGCGGAGCATCATCAGACGTTCTGGCGTTGAGGTCATCTGCACCACCGACGACCCCGCAGATACGCTTGAATGGCACAAGGCTGTCGCCGATGATAAGGATTTCAATGTCAAGGTATATCCTGCATGGCGCCCCGACCGTGTTATGAACATCGAAAAGACCGACTTTGCAGCTTATATGAAAAGGCTCTCCGAGGTGAGCGGCGTTTCGGTAAATTCGTGGGGGACATTAAAAAAAGCCATTCTTGAAAGAATGAGCTTTTTTGACGGTATGGGCTGCCGCATTTCGGACCATGCGCCCGAATACATCTATTGGGCGCCTGCCGATGATAATACAGTATCGGATATATTTGAAAAGCGCATGAACGGAGCAGAGCTTTCAGATATCGAAGCAAAGCAGTTCAAGACCGCACTGCTGCTGTTCCTCGGCGGAGAATACAGCCGCCTCGGTTGGGTGATGCAGCTGCACTGCGGAGCGCTCCGCAACAACAACGCGAGGATGTTCGCAAGGCTCGGTGCGGATACAGGCTACGACACCATGAACAACTATTTTCCGATAACAGAGGCTGCCGCTTTTATGAGCGCGCTCGATGCTGACGGCCGGCTCCCGAAAACGATCCTTTACAGCCTGAACCCGAACGACGATCCGGCGATAGATACGCTTATGGGTTGTTTCCAGAGCTCCGGGGCTGTCGGAAAGATACAGCACGGCGCGGCGTGGTGGTTCAATGACAACAAGACCGGCATCAGGAACCACCTCATATCACTTGGAAATCTGGGTTATCTTGCGGGATTTGTGGGAATGCTCACCGATTCGCGGAGCTTTCTCTCGTACCCGCGGCATGAATATTTCCGCCGCATACTCTGCGGATTTTTCGGTGAGCTTGCCGAAAACGGAGAATTCCCCGATGACGCCGAAGCGCTCGGGGAAATAGTACGCGATATTTCTTACAATAACGCAAAGAATTATTTCGGGTTCTGATCGGTGTTCTCCCTGATAAATCCCTTGCGGAAAAGCGGTATGGCAATGCCGCCTGCTGCATTGCCGAGGGACATTAGCATCATATAGGCTGACGAATATCCGCTCCACTTATTGCCTGCCGAATAATAGAACATATTCGCTACGCAGTGCTCAAATCCGCACAGGATGAACACCATGACCGGCAGGAATATCACAAGTACCTGTGCTGCGGGATTGGTGAGATTCTTGTAGCCGTCGGCGGCGATGAACATCAGCATACCGCAGAAGAACGCAAGTATGAATATGCTGACAGGGTCGTCGTTCAGCTTGACATCGCAGATCGCGGCTGCTTTTTCCGAAATGGCACTGCCCGCGCGTGTAAGCTGTATCGAAAGCCCCGTGAACAGCGCTCCCATGAGATTTCCGACCCATATAACGAGCAGATCGAGCAGATATACGGGCTTGTTCTCGACCGCATATCCGACCTTTCCGGTAAAAAGCGCAAGCTTGAAGGTAAGTATCGTGAAAAGCCCTGTTCCGAAAAGAAACGCTCCCACGTATTTGCTGTCGCAGGAGAGATTGACTATCCCGCCTATGCCGATAAGTATTCCCGTAAGTACTGCACGCAGCAGCAGATCAATGTATTTCCTCAATGATATCATTCTCCTTAAAATAACGATATGTGACAATTATAGCATATTATTTTTGTGAAATCAAGACTGTGTGAGGTTTTTTGTGATGAATGTGCTTATCATCAACTGCAGTCCCGTAAAAACAGGTGCAACTGCCGAAACAGTGAACATCATTTCCGGTGTTCTCGCCGAAAGTGCAGCGGTGAAATGCATCTGCATAGATGATTATGATCTCGGGTTCTGCAGGGGCTGCCGCTCATGTCATGATACTGCCGAGTGTGTCATCACCGGCGATGACATACCGAAGATAATGGAAGAATTCGAGCACGCCGATATCATCGTTTCGGTGTCGCCTTCCTACTGGGCGCATATCCCCGCACAGTTCAAGGCTTTCATCGACAGATGCACTCCGTGGTGCAATACCCATGAG
>CAMVPV010000357.1 GCA_947169455.1 uncultured Clostridia bacterium
CTGTAAAGTTCTGCAGCTCCCGATGAAAGCTCCGCTTTTTTCTCTGCGTTCAGCGGAGAAAGTATATACCTTTCAGTCAGTTCAACGTTCATACCGGGCGGTATCAGTACGCGGAACGCCTCGTAATAGGTACACAGCGTCATTTCGCGCAGCCAGAAGATCAGCTGTATCATCTCGTCGCTGAGAATGGGTGTTTCGTCTATAAGTGCGGATATCTCCTTCATATCCAGCGGTGGGAGCGGTTCATCCTTTACGGAGAGTATTATCCCTATACGCTTTTTGCCGCCCTTTCCGAACGGTACCGATACACGTTCACCCGGGGCGGCAATATCCTGCATATTCACCGGGATAAGATAGCTGTACAGCTTGTCATATCCCCACGAAGCACCGCTGATGCCAACTTCTGCGGAGCTTCTCATTCGGTTTTGGAGGGCTTTCTGAGAGCGGGGTCTTCAATTATGGTGAACTTCCTTGCGGCAAGCTCATCTACGGCTGTCTTTACGGGCTTTTCCTCGAGTATCATGTTCTTTTCGCTGAGCTCGTCGGCAATGGCTCTTGCTCTCTTGGCAACTCCCATCACCACGGAATAATAGCTTTCGTTCTTTGTTGTTATCTCCGACATACATGGTCTAAGCATTTTCAAGCACCTCATTGATCTTATATATATTGTTTTTTGAAGAGAACGCTGCGGCTCTCACTATGGCTCTAAGGTCGGCGACAGCCTCATCGAGAGGACCGTTCACCATGATATAATCGTATCTGTCCGCCTGCTTTATCTCATCGGCGGCACGCGCGATGCGGCTGTTCACGACATCTTCGGTCTCTGTTCCGCGCTTTTCAAGGCGGTGACGCAGTTCTGCGAGCGACGGCGGAAGTATGAAGACGAGCACTGCATCGGGGCGTATCCTGCGGACATTTGCTGCTCCCTGCACTTCTATCTCAAGAATGACGTTCTTTCCCTCGGCGAGTCCCTTGTCTATCGGAGCGAGCGGCGTTCCGTAGTAATTGCCGCAGTATTCCGCATATTCAAGCATACCGCCGTTCTTTATCTCCTCCTCGAATTTTTCCTTTGTGAGGAAGTGATAGTTCACGCCGTCAGTCTCGCCGGGGCGCGGGGCGCGAGTTGTCGCGGAGACTGAATATATGCAGTTCTCGTCCTTCAGTATCTCTGCGAGCAGGGTCCCCTTTCCGCACCCGGATGGTCCGGAAACGACTATCAGCGTACCTTTTTTACTCATCATCTTCATCAGTCCCTTCGCTTACGGCGGCGCGTCCCGCGACGGACGGCGGCGCGACAGCCGACAGTATGACGTGTCCGCTCTCCGCAATGATAACGGCGCGGGTCTTTCTTCCGTAGGTGGCGTCTATGCAGAGCGCCCTGTCCTTTGCTTCCTGAACTATGCGCTTTATCGGTGCGCTTTCGGGACTTACCACCGCAACTACCTTGTCAGCGTTGACGACGTTCCCGAAGCCTATGTTTATCATTTTCACGGCGGGGCTCCTTATTCCACGTTCTGTATCTGCTCGCGGAGCTTTTCTATTTCCGCTTTCATCTCTATGACCGCGCCGGTGACTTCCTTGTCCTGCGCCTTGGAGCCTATGGTATTTGCTTCGCGGTTGAATTCCTGTATCAGAAAGTCGAGCTTTCTGCCGACGGGGTAATCCGCATCGAGCATACTGCGGAACTGCGAGATGTGGCTGTGCAGGCGCACGGTCTCCTCATCCACGGCGGTCTTGTCCGCAAATATCGCGGCTTCTGTAAGTATGCGCTGTTCATCTATGTTGGCATCGCCGAGTATCTCCCTGAGCTTGGTGAAAAGGCGCTGCCTGTACGCTTCATTCACGGAAGGCGAGCGCTCCTCGGTGAAGCGGACGAGCTTTTCTATGGTATCGAGGCGGGCAGCGAAATCCATGCGGAGCTTTTCTCCCTCAGCTTCTCTCATGGCGATGAAGCCCGCGAGAGCTTTTTCCGCAACGGTGCGGACATCCTCCCACACGGCGTCCTCATCCTCGGGAGCCTTTATCACCCTGAATACATCGGGCAGACGCAGCAGCTGTGAGAGTGCGAGGTCATCGGTCAGACCGAGCTGCTCGTTCGCACTGCGCAGGGCATCTATATATCCGCGTGCGACGGTGGAATTGACCTCTATAACGGTATCGGCGGCTTCTGTGCTGAATATTGTAACGGAGACCTCTGTCTTTCCGCGGGCTATTTTGTCGTTGAGGAAGCTTTTGAGCTTTTCCTCAAGGTAGCCGTAAGCTCTCGGGATGCGCGAGGAGAATTCATAATATCTATGGTTGACCGAGCGTATCTCCACGAGGATGTCGCGTCCGTTGAGAGTTTCCTCGTATCTGCCGAAGCCTGTCATGCTTTTTATCATAGAAATCACCTTGAAATTATTATATACTGAACCCACTATCTTATTATTATAACACATTTTTTCGGGAAATGCAACACCCGGCGCGAATAAATTCTTTGAAAAAATTATTTTTCCGTTTTTTGCATAATTAATGACAGTCAGCTATGATCTGTCGGTTTCCGATCTTCATCTGTTCCGCGCACCGAACAGACCAAACGCATGAGTTACAATTATATTGCAAAATCGGTATATCAAATCTTT
>CAMVPV010000358.1 GCA_947169455.1 uncultured Clostridia bacterium
CATGAGCATCACGTTCATCTCCTCCGAAACGGATGAGATGCTCCGCACCTGTTCGCGCCTGCTGGTAATGCGCGACAGAAAACTGGTCGGAGAGCTCAAAGGAGAACAGCTGACACAGAATACCATTATGAGTACTATCGCGGGAGGTGACAAGTGATGTCCGGAACCAATCTCAATAAGGGAAAAGTCCCGTTCTGGCAGGCGGTGCTGAAAAATCAGATATTCATACCGATAGCTGCCCTTCTCCTGCTCGCGCTGTTCAATCTCATTGCTGACCCGTCCTTCTTTGCGGTGTCGCTCAATTACAACAGCGACGGATTTCCCGTACTTTCGGGCAACCTCATCTCCATAATCGACAACGGCTCCGAGCTTGCGATACTTGCCATAGGCATGACGCTCGTAACGGCGGCATCCCGCGGACAGGACATCAGCGTAGGCGCTGCGATAGCTATCAGCGGAAGCGTACTCCTGCGCGTTCTTTGCGGAACGGACACCCGTCCCGAAACGCTCCAGGCTCCCATAATCGTGGGATTTCTCGTAAGCGCGCTCGTTGCGATGCTCTTCGGTGCATTCAACGGAACGCTGGTCGCATACTTCAAGATACAGCCAATGGTAGCAACGCTGATACTCTTCACGGCGGGGCGTTCCATCGCAGCATGGATAAACAACAACGAGCTCCCGATAGTGACCGATGAAACGTTCTCCTATTTCGGCGGATATATCCCCGGCATACCGATACCCACTCCGTTCTTCATCGCACTGATATGCTTTGCGCTGACGTGGGCGCTGCTGAAGTTCACAAATACGGGGCTGTATGTCCAGTCGGTCGGCATCAACGAAAAGACCTCCCGCCTGAACGGTCTTGACCCCGAGCTCATCAAGTTCGCAACATACGTTTTCCTCGGATTCTGTGTTGCGATATCCGGACTTATCAAGGTGAGCCGCCTTTCGACGATCAACTACTCCGTTATCGCAAAGGATATCGAAATGGACGCTATCCTCGCGGTAGCGCTCGGCGGAAACTCGCTCAGCGGCGGCAAGTTCAATATGCCGGCATCCATACTCGGCGCATACGTTATCCAGTTCCTCACAACAACGCTCTATAAGTTCGATGTGCAGTCAACGGCGCTCCCCGCATACAAGGCGGTAGTCGTAATAGCACTCGTCGTACTCAGCGCGCCGATAGTGAGAGAGAAGATATCCTCGGCTTTCAAGAAACTCCGCGCACCTGCAAAGACCGCGGAAAATCATTCGTAAGGAGGTGCCGGATATGTCTTCGGATAAATTACAGGGCGGAAAGAGCAAGAACCCGCTCAAGAATATGACGGATACAAATCTGCTCACCTCTATCACGATAGGTGTATTCATCGTGATGTATCTGTGCGCGATAATATTCCTGCAAAAGGGATTTCTCAAGCCGCAGACGCTGTTCAATCTGCTGAACGCGAACGCCGCGCTGATAATCCTCTCCTGCGGGATGACCCTCGTAATGATAACCGGCGGTATTGATATCTCGGTCGGCGGCGTAACGGCTCTCGTAAGCATGAGCTGTGCGGTGCTGCTCGATTACCACGGCGGAAACGTCGTGACCGCGATGCTCCTCGCGATAGCGATAGGACTTGCGTTCGGTCTCATTCAGGGATTTCTGATAGCATACCTCGATATACAGCCGTTCATAGTTACTCTTGCGGGTATGTTCTTCGCAAGGGGCATGACGACCATAGTGAACACCAATCCCTTCAACGTTGAAAACGCACAGTTCGTCGCATTGAAGGATACGAGGATAATCATACCGTTCCTCGGTTCGGTGAACAAGAAGGGCATCTATGTGGATGCCTACATCGAGATAGGCGTCGTAGTGGCGCTGATAACGGTAGCGGTGCTGTTTGCGGTGCTCAAATGGACGAACACCGGACGCAGCTTCTATGCGGTCGGCGGAAACCGCCAGAGCGCGTTGATGCTCGGTATAAATACCAGACGCATAACATTTCTTTCGTATGTCATCTGCGGATTTCTCGCAGGTGTAGGCGGATTTGTATATTTCATGCACGTCGGCTCCGGTTCGGCTTCACACGCATCGGGCGCCGAGATGAACGCTATCGCTTCGTCGATCATCGGCGGAACGATGCTGACGGGCGGTGTCGGAAATATCATCGGAACGCTCTTCGGAACTATGTCACTCGCGCTGATACAGAATATCGTATCGTCGGTAGGTCTTGATCAGGCGTGGTGGACGGGTATCACGATAGCGGCTATGCTTTGCATATTCCTCGTGGTACAGAGCATGATAATCTCCAAGCGCAAAAAGGCAGAAGCCGCCAAGAACTAAGCCCCCATTTTATTTCATTGATCTTATTATAAAGCAAGCAGAAAGCGCAGGGTCCTCCTTACCCTGCGCTTTTTGCATATCCGGAACAGCGGGATGATATACTGTCTGTTTCGCGGACAAAGCCGGTCATGCCTGTCGCATGACGACAGTGATATGTTACTTGACAATGAAGCCGACGGTTTGGTATGATGCTTCTGAGCTTCATTCAGCAGGAAAGGAGCGATATAAATTACGATAACAGCCGCGGATCTTGTTTATCCGCAGGGTATGCGGAACGTAAG
>CAMVPV010000359.1 GCA_947169455.1 uncultured Clostridia bacterium
CGCCCTGCGATAGAGGGCGTCCCCCTACCCCATAATCCTTAAGTTGTGGGTAGTGGTTCCTTTACAGAATGAACATTATGCAGAGCAGGATATAGGAGAGCTTTGCTTTTCTGTTTGTCAGCAGATAAACGCTGCCGAGAGCGAGCCCGCAGACCGCAGTAGCGATGCCTGCTGCGAGGGAACCCTTGCTCCACCAGTGACCCAGACCCCATGTGAGTGCCGCGATGATGCCGCCGTAGGGGATATTTTCCTTGCCGAACCATACCTCGCAGGCTTTCTGTCCGCATACTATTATGAGCATCACAAGAAGCACCTCGATAAAGTAATAAATGTACTGGAATACGAATTTAAGTGCGCCGTTGTGTGCGAATTCGGTGAGCAGCTTGCTTCCGTCCCAGTCTATCCAGGTGCTGATAAGGCAGGCAGCCACACCGATGATTATGCATACCCACTGCCATACCTGTATTTTCTTGCCGGTATCCGGGAAAAGCTCATAGCATTTTTTCTTTGTGCTGTGCAGGATGTAGAATGCGAAAGAGCCCCAGATGATGTAGGTCAGTACCCAGTGCAGTATCGACTGCCATGTATTGAATTCCTTGATGCCGATACCGTAGATATTCTGTTCGATACCGAACGCGAGGATGCCTTCGCAGCCGAGTGCGAGAAAAGCAGCCATACCGTAGCTGAATATATCGAGCCCTTTGAGGAACCTGCCCTTTTCCTTAACATTGTTTATTGCAGTTGTGTTTGTCATAGTGATCATTTCCTTTCGTTTTCCTGTGATTCCAGTATATACGAAAGAGATCGGTTTGTCTATGCTTTTGTGCATGAACTGCAATTATCCGTGCGCAAACTGCGTTCAGAGCCTTGACATAAATGTACGGATGAGCTGTTTTTTGATGATTGACTTATCGCACGGAGTGTGGTAGAATGATATTGCCGTATCAAAGATATGGTACTATTATACAGCAGATAATGATCTTTTGTCAACAAGCCGGAAGGAGATAAGCAGCGTATGGATAATATCAACAGTTTTCATGAAATGAGGCGGAAATATGAGCGGTGCTGAGAACAGGGAAGAGATAGCAGTCATTTTCCGGATCTGTGCCGGTATCTTTGAGATACTCATGCTGTCGGGATGTGCCGCATTTGCCTACACAGCGCTTGCATCTCATCCGAACCTCGGAAATCTCACGGGATGTGCACTGTGTATAACAGCCTTTTTAATGTGTCTTTTCCGCCGCCCTTTTGTACATCTTATCCGCGAGATATGGAAAAGCACCGGCGGGCGTATCGTGCTTGTCGCGATATGTATCCTTGCAGCGGCAGCTGCCGTGACAGCTGCTGTCATTGTCGTGATGATAGCGGGATATGCTGACAGACCGCCCGACAAGCCGACAACGGTCATCGTGCTGGGCTGCGGCATGAAGAACGGCGGTCCGTCGCAGATGATGAGGCAGCGGTGCAGTGCAGCGTATGATTATATGACGGAAAATCCGGATGTCATGTGTATAGTATCGGGAGGAAAGGGCGCCGACGAACCTGTCTCCGAGGCGAGCATGATGTCGGGGATACTTATTGAAAAGGGGATAAGCCCCGATAGGATCATCATAGAGGACAGATCGGTCTCCACATATACCAATCTCATCAATTCACGTGAGCTGCTCGATAAATACGGTCTTCCGCACGAAGCACTCATCGTCACGTCGGAATATCATCAGCTGCGCACGTCGATGCTTGCAAAGAGGGCAGGCATAAAGACATGGTCGAAGTCGTCAGATACGATGGCGCTCTATCTGCCTGCGTGCGTTATCCGTGAGATATACGGTGTTATATATACCTTTTTCGGCGGCTGCTGATGAAGGACAGAAAAAAAACGAGCTGCGGAGCGCTGAGCGCTTCACAGCTCGTTTTTTGTAACGGGCTTTTGCGGAGCTGCCCGCTGTCTGTCAGATATCAAATTCGACCCTGCCGTTCTCAAGGCGGTATATCGCGCCGATGACCTTCAGCCCGTGTTCTTCTTCGCGGTGTATCTCTAAGCTGTTTTCAATAACGGAAACGCTCCTCTTAACATTGAGACAGCACGCTTTGAGATCATCTGTCTCGTTTCCTATGGCGAGCCTGATCTCATCGGTAATGAACCGGATATATCCCTCCGGGTCATGGTTTATTGCAGCGTCAACGGCGCCGCAGTGATCGTGTCCGAGGACGACTATCAGCCTTATACCGAGATGCTCTGCGGCATATTCGATAGAACCGAGCTGATGATCGTCGATGACATTTCCCGCAACGCGGATTATGAACAGATCGCCAAGTGAAGCATTGAAGATATATTCGGGGACAACACGCGAATCCGAACAGGTAACTATCACCGCATACGGGTGCTGACCGTTTGTGAGAGTATCTCTGCGCTTTTCGGGGGATATGCAGCCTGTGCATCTGTCTGCGGACAGATATGCAAGATTTCCGTCCTTCAGCATCTGCAAAGCCATTTCTGCCGGTATTGCTGTTTCTGTGTTCATTCAGATCATCCTTTTTATGTTTATAAAATACCTGATTCCGCAAAGTTCAAAACGTTTTTAAGGCTAAAGAACAGCGGTTGTTT
>CAMVPV010000360.1 GCA_947169455.1 uncultured Clostridia bacterium
ATGAGATACGCACCGAGAAACGCATCGACGGCAGAGACACGCTCGATACGGGTGATTCCAAACCGCCCGTCGGGAACATACTCCGCGCTTCTGCAGCGGTACTGTCTCCGGATAAGAAGATCATCTCCAACAAGCTTGCCGCAAAGGGTGAACTCAGGATATCCATACTCTACACGGCGCCGTCGGGCGAGGAACACACCGCGCCGGAAACGATGCAGTTCACGGTGCCGTTTTCGCAGATAATCGAAATGGAAGGGCTCGACGAAAGCTACGATACGTTCCTGAAGATCACCGTGCTCTGCTGCGAGGCGGCGCCTCTCCCCGGAAATACGCGCTCCGTTGAGGTGAACGCAGCTCTGCTCATTGAATGCACCGCCGTAAGGTACGGTATCATATCCGCCGCGACGGATGAATTCTCTACGCGGTGCAGGACAGAACACACTTCCGAGACCATAAAGATAGCGAAAAAGCCGGAGCCCGCCGAGAGGAGCGTTACCGTAAAGGGGACAGCGGAACACCGCGAGGGCTCGATAGAGAGCGTATATGACGCATGGTGCGAGATCCTCTCCTGCGAAACCATGCGCGCCGACGACGGCAGCATCACCGCATCGGGGCGGGCTGTATGCTATTGCATAGCGGGAACATCGGGCGGCGATACGGTGATATGCACCGCCGATACGCCGTTCCGCACCGAGGGCATATCCTCGGCGGAGGGGTACAGCCCGGATGTCACTGCCGACCTCACCGCAGAGGCGGTATCCTGCTCGTACAATCTCACATCGGACAACTCGGTGGAGATAAAAGCGGAGATCCTCATTTCGGGGTACATTACAGATATCGAGAAGATCGATGCGATAACGTCGGTAACGGTGCAGGATGATCCGCCCGATGAAGACAGCACCGGCACCGATGATACAGCCGTGAAGCTCTACTTTGCGGAAAAGGGCGAGGATCTGTGGGAGGTAGCAAAGAAATGCCGCACCTCGCCCGACGCGATAACCGCCGAAAATGAGCTTGAAGGCATGATAATGCAGAACGCAGGCATGATAATAATCCCCATAATGAAATAAGACCGCAAGGAGAATGAACAATGGTAAAGACCGATATTTACTGCGATATTGCAAGACGCACCGACGGAGATATCTATATAGGCGTTGTGGGACCCGTGCGCACAGGCAAATCGACATTCATAAAGCGCTTCATGGAAACGCTGGTGATACCGAACATCGACAGCGATTTCCGCCGCGACCGCGCAGTTGATGAACTGCCGCAGTCGGCGGCGGGGCGCACGATAATGACCACCGAACCGAAATTCATTCCCGAAGAAGCGGTGGAGGTCACGGTGGGCGACAAGGCGCGGTTCAATGTACGGCTGATAGACTGCGTTGGGTATATCGTGCCGGGAGCGATAGGGTATATCGAGAATGAAGCGCCGCGCATGGTGATGACACCGTGGTTCGATGAGGAGATACCGTTCAACATGGCGGCGGAGGTCGGCACGCAGAAGGTCATCAACGAGCACAGCACGATAGGGCTTGTGGTGACTACCGACGGCAGCATCGGGGATATCCCGCGGAGCGATTACGAAGAGGCGGAGCAGCGCGTGATAGGCGAGCTGCGCGGCATAAACAAGCCGTTCGTAGTGATAATGAATACCATATCGCCCGAAAGTCCCGCAGCGAAAGCGCTCGCGGAGGAGCTTTCGGAGAAGTACGGTGCGCAGGTGATACCGCTCAGCGTCATAAGCATGACGATAGAGGATATAAATGAGATACTGCGGCAGGTGCTGTTCTCGTTCCCTGTGCGGGAGATAAATATCTCCATGCCGCGCTGGGTGAACGGACTGGAACGCGGGCACTGGCTGCGCTCGGAGATATACGGTGCGATACGGAACGCCGCGCAGAACGTCAGGACGGTGCGCGACGCAGAGGATATAGCGGATGCCCTGCGCGGCTGCGAGGACATAACCTATTCCGACATACGCAGCATAGACCTCGGCAAGGGCAGTGCGGATATAGCCCTGACGCTGAAAAGTGAGCTTTTCTACCGGATACTCGGCGAAGCGACAGGCATAGAGATACATTCCGAGAGCGATCTGCTGCCGCTGCTCAAGGAGCTCATCACGGTGCGTGCGAAGTACGGGAAGATAGAGAACGCACTGAAGGAGGTCGATGCGGCGGGGTACGGCATAGTAATGCCGTCGATAGACGAGCTTACTCTGGAAGAACCGGAGATAGTGCGTCAGGGCGGAAAGTACGGCGTGCGGCTGAGGGCATCCGCACCGTCGATACATCTGATGAAAGCGAACATAATCACCGAGGTGAACCCGATAGTCGGCTCGGAAAAGCAGTCGGAGGAGCTGGTGAGCTATCTGCTGAAAGAATTCGAGGAAGACCCCGGGAAGATATGGGAGAGCAACATTTTCGGAAAGTCGCTGCATGAACTGGTGAACGAGGGACTGCATAACAAGCTGTACCGTATGCCTGCCGATGCGCGAATGAAATTGCAGGAAACACTCGAAAGGATAATCAACGAGGGCTGCGGCGGACTTATCTGCTTTATACTGTGATGCGCTGC
>CAMVPV010000361.1 GCA_947169455.1 uncultured Clostridia bacterium
GGATATCAATGATATACTCAACGACCCCGAAGTTACTGTTGTCGCTGAAGTAATGGGCGGCGTGAACCCCGCATTCGACTTCGTGAAAGCCTGCCTTGAAAGAGGAAAGAGCGTCGCGACCTCGAACAAGGAGCTCGTAGCCAAGAAGGGCGCAAAGCTGCTCCACATCGCCAAGGAACACAACTGCAATTTCATGTTTGAAGCTTCAACAGGCGGCGCCATACCGATAATCCGCCCCATACACAGATGTCTCGCCGGCAACGACATAACCGCCGTTGCGGGCATCGTGAACGGAACGACCAACTTCATACTTACAAAGATGATAACCGAAGGCATGGCTTTCGATGCTGCACTTGAAATGGCGCAGAAGCTCGGGTACGCCGAGAAAGACCCCACCGCCGATATCGAGGGTCACGACGCCTGCCGCAAGATATGCATACTCTCCTCGCTTGTTTTCGGAAAGCACGTTTACCCCGATTGGGTGCACTGTGAGGGCATCACGAAGCTCACCCTCGAGGATACGAAGTATGCCGAAAGCTGGGGCGGCAGGATAAAGCTCATCGCCTCTGTAAGAAAGCTCGACGACGGAAAGATACTCCCCGAGGTGCGTCCTTCCTTCGTATGCAATGCCAATCAGCTCTCCGGCATATCCGATGTATTCAACGGCATCATGGTATATGGCGACGGCTTCGATCAGGTGATGTTCTACGGACGCGGCGCGGGCAAGTTCCCCACTGCGAGCGCAGTTCTCGGCGACCTCATAGACGCAGAGAAAATGAAGAAGATGAAGCACACCTCTGTATCGCAGACGTGGGAAGACAGCGATGACAACAGCTTCATCGCAGACTACCTCGATGTTCCGCGCAGGATGTATATCCGCACAGCGGGAGTTTCAGAGGAAACTATCAATAGTATATTCAGCGGCGCGGAACTTCTCACAAGGAAGGATCAGCCCGCAGACGAAAAGGCATTCATCACGCCGCTGGTGCCCGAAAGGGAGATACGCGATGACCTCGCAAAGCTGGGCGGAAATATCCTCGGCACGGTGAACGTGCTCGATATGTGACGGGCGGTACGCATGATCCATATAAAAATACCCGCTACAAGCGCCAATCTCGGTGCGGGCTTCGATGCGCTCGGGCTCGCACTGACATACTATAATTATGTCGATATGGAGGAGCATGACAGCCTGCTGATAGAATCCGCGGACGGAACGGATATCCCCCGCGATGAATCCAACATGGTATATCACAGCGCGCATACCCTCTACAATATCTGCGGACGTCCCTTCAAAGGACTGCATATCCGTCAGGTGAACAATATCCCCATGGCACGCGGCATGGGCAGCTCGAGCGCCTGCATAATCGCAGGACTTGCGGGCGCCAACCGCCTTATGGGCGATCCGCTCTCCCTCGATGAACTGGTCGATCTCGCCGCGCTGACGGAGGGTCACCCCGACAACACCGCGCCTGCACTTCTCGGCGGCATCGTTACAGCGGTGTTCGACGGCAAGAAAGTCCACTGGGTCAAGCAGGAAGTTTTCACGACACTGAAATGCATAGTAGCCGTTCCCGATTTTGAGCTTAAAACGGAACGCGCACGCGCCTGCCTGCCGAAGGAAGTCTCACACAAGGACGCTGTATATAACCTGTCAAGAGCGGCGCTGTTCAGTGCATCTCTGCTGACCGGAAAATATGAAAATCTCCGCACGGCGGTGGATGACAGGCTGCATCAGCCCTACCGCATGAAGCTCATCCCGCACGCACATGAGGTGTTCGACATTGCCTACAGCCTCGGGGCGTATGCCGCATACATAAGCGGCGCAGGTCCTTCGATAATGATGATCGTCGATTCGGAGAACACCTACTTCGGCGGCAAGCTGAGATTCGCTCTCGACAACGCCGGGCTTTCCGCGTGGGATATACATGAACTGCACATCGATAACAGCGGCACGGCGATATCCGATCAATAAAGCTGTCCGTCCGCTGATATATGATCTCTGACAGGAGGTGTTAGTATGGATATCGAATATGTCTCACAACTGAAAAAGGAAAGCGATACCATTGATCTCTACACCTCTCTGGAATGGTATAATCTCAAAGGCTATACCGATGAGGATATAAAGCGCGCAAATGAGAGCTTCTATTCCATTTACGCCTACGACGGCGACCTGCTCGTCGGGCTCGGGAGGGTGGCTTCGGACGGCATGATAGCCGCCGTTATCAGCGGTATCTGCGTAAGGACGGAATACCGCCGCCACGGCATCGGCGCAGAGATAGTCAACCGCCTTGCGGAATACTGTCAGACCGGCATCTATCAGATGAATGTGCAGCTTTTCTGCGAGGACAGCCTTATCCCGTGGTATGAATCGCTCGGGTTTGAAAAATCCCCCATGGGGATGAAAAAAATGCTCCCCCACACCGAGGAGCCCTGCGCGCTCAAAAACAATTTCGGCGAGATATACGGCGTTTATCAGATAGCCGAGATAGCACAGGATTTCTACTGGTACAACTTCGACTGGTTCGGCGAGTTCAGCTACTACGGCGGCATCGGTTCGGAGGGCGTGAGGG
>CAMVPV010000362.1 GCA_947169455.1 uncultured Clostridia bacterium
AATCCGGGCTCTCCGTCGATCTCTGTCCTTATCTCCACGCCTTGCAGTTCCGCAGTCACGGATACGGTATCTATACACTGCTCGATCAGCTCACGGCAGGAAACAACATCTGACGCAAATCTGACTGCGTCAGCTTCGATCCTTGACAGGTTCAGCATTGTTTCTATCAGCCATTTCATACGCGCGAGAAGCTCATACAGGTCTTGCAGATACTCCACACGTTCCTTTTCCGTCAGTTCCGAAGAGCGCATCAGTCCGAGGATCATCATGACCGAGGTCAGCGGTGTTCGGAGCTGATGGGAGATATCCTCCAGCGCTTCCTTGGCAAACTGCTTTTCACTTTGCAGCTCTGCATATCCTTCTCGGAGGTAAATGCAGTACAAAGGTACAGCTTCGGAATATCTGTTGGTATAAGTGTTTCGTCCAGCGTATGCGTATTTTCCTTATCCTGCATCATCTCGGAGACCAGAGCGGCGGTCACAGACCTGTTCCCGGTGATCTCCAGCATTCTTTGCTGCTCGGGTGTAAAAAATGCCGTGAGGAGCTGACTTTCTTCCTCGCTCTTTTGTGTATGTGTCATTCTGTCAAGACCGAGCCGCGAACGTGTCAGATATCTGCGCATGACCGCAGGGTCTGTTTCGTCCGACATATAGGACGTCCAGCAGTCGTTCCTGGGAAGATATGTGCCGTCAAGGAACACCACCGCTTCAACCTCATCGGGATACATACATTGCCAGTATGCGGCATAATAGCCGCCATAGCTGTGCGCCATCAGGACATACGGCGCTTCAAATCCGGCAGCTTTCAGTCCTGTGCGGTAATCCTCAACGACCTGATCGAGGGTCTGCTTTTTTGTGGAATCATCGCTGACTCCGCAGCCTGCACGGTCGGGATAGACGAGGGTATTTTCCTTGCCGAGAATGCTGTTCAGCTCCTCTGCCGCGGCAGGGAAACAGTTCACGCCCAGTCCTGCCAGCCCGACGATAGTATGCTTTCCGTTTTTCGCGCCCGTACTGTATACGTTCATCTTGAAGCCGTTTGACTTCACAAGGTCAAGATAGCCCGCCTTTTCGTATTCTTTCCGGTCATGATGATAGGACGATATACTGTATATGCGCAGTCCTGCGACCGTCAAAAGAGAAATCGACGCGATGATAACAGCCGTATTTCGCAGGATATGCGTTTTCTTCGGAGTTATGCTTATCTCCGAGCCCCTGATTCGGTCGGAGAGCGTTTCACGATCCTGCCGTTTGAGCATAACGACCGATGTAACACAGCCCGTGACAAAGGCTGTCAGCGTACCCAGCCCGACACGCAGGAACGGCATTCCTGCACTGATGCCGCTGAAAAGGCTGTGTTCTCCCAGCTTTGCATTGGGCATTCCCGAAAACATACCGACCTCAAATGCGGAAAGCAGGCGTCCCTCTGCGAACAGAATAAGCCCGCTGATAACAGCAGATATCAGAGCAGCAGTCAGTGCAAATTGCAGACATTCGATGATCGCTATGCGGTAAAGCTGCCCCGGCGTTGTGCCGATGCATTGCAGAGCAGCCAGTTCGCTTTTGCGGTTCGCTATACCCGTGGAGATTATGTTGATGAGATTGATGAGCGCGACAGCCGCTACAAGAATGTTTAAAAACAGCACCCCTGCCCTTAATGCCGACATGACCGAGCCGAGAATACGATTTGTCTGATAGGTATCGTGTTCAAGCTTTACAAGCGCCGGATTTTGCTCGATCCTCTTTGAGCAGTGAACAGTAACACCATTCAGCGTCTTTAAAGCTGTCTCCGAAGTATTCCTCCCGTACCGCGTCGTATGTAGTGAGCGCACCGTACAGCGAGCCGTTGTATTCGATCGCCGAGCCCCCCGCTGCCGCCTTTCCTACGACTGTCAGGTCAATAGTCGGCAGTTCATTCCCGAGAGTGCCGCTTTCGGCTGTTTTCCTTGATATATCGACTGCTATCCGTTCGCCCGTATCAGCCTGCGGCTCATATCCGTCTTTCGCACCTGTGTTTATCAGATAACCGCCCGAGCCTTCAAGCTCATCACAGTTAACGGGGGCGTCCTTGCCGAATAATCGTTCATACGCCGTTCGGTTTACATAACAGACAGAAAAGCTCTTCGGGTCATCTTCTGCCGTACTGCATTTCTCGGTGATGATTATATTTATATCGCAGAAATATCCGCTTTGCTCCATAGCTTCTGCCGCTTCTTTATATGTACGCTTCTGCCCGCTGTCTGCCTTGAAAGTAACAACGAGGTCATGGTCTGCCGAGATCGTATTCTCGATCCCCTCAATGAACTGCTCTGCCGATGAAGCGACCGTACCGAATACGGCAAAAACAGTGATCGAAACAGTAAGTGCCGCGACAGTGATGCTAAAACGCTTCTTCTGTCTCCTTGCGTTTCGTGCTGCAATACTGCCTGAAACGCCGAACAGTAGTCCCGAGAGTGTATGCTTTTTTACCTTTTCTACATTATTCTCACGGGTCATGATAGCTTCCATGGGTGCTTTTTTGATGACACGCATCCCGACACCGTAGGCAGAGAGAAACACCCAG
>CAMVPV010000363.1 GCA_947169455.1 uncultured Clostridia bacterium
CCGCCGTCTGCGGACGGCGGCGAGGGCTCCGCCCCTCGACCCCGCAAGCCTTTTGGAAAAAGGCTTGACCGAAAACTTCACTCGCGGCTAACGCCGCGTTTTACGCTTAAGTTGTAGATAGTGATTAAACAATATGCCCAATACAGCGGCAGATTATGAACGGGGATTTGTGTGCGGCGGCGTTGACTTTTCTCTGAAAATACGCTATAATTGATAGTATTGCGGAGTATGCCTTCGTGAAGAAAGCCCGCTCCGCCGCAGATTTTACGCCGAAAGGAAGTAGTTTATGGACGCCGACGGCGCCGGTACGCTCATCAGAGCGATCTTTATAACATCCGTACTTATCATCAGAGGCTTTTTTATTGTCTGTGAGACCTCTCTCGCCGACATCAACGATTCAAAGCTCCGGAGCTCCTCCGAGGATATGACCGTAAGGGAAAAACAGCTCTTTGACCTTCTTGACCGCCCGCTGAGGCTCACCACCGCTTTTTCCATAATAAGGATAGCTACCGCGGCTCTCGCGGCATACGGCTCGTTTTCCTGCTTTCATCCGTCTTTGTCCTCGTTCTTCGCCGGGCTCACCGGCTCCGGCACGTTCATCCTGCCGCATCTGCTCTCTGCTCTCGTGATATCACTGTGCGTTACAATGGTGCTTTCGGTGATCACCGACGGCATACCTTCAAGAGTGGTGTCTTTCCGCGGCGACCCTGTAAAGACGGCTCTCGCCTGCACGGGTATAATGCGCACGGCAGTCATCCTGCTCTCACCGCTGACCGGGCTTTCATCGCTGATGATAGTTTCCGTATCCGCACTGTTCGGGATAGACAGGTCACTTGAAAAGGAGCCTGTCACCGAGGAAGAGATCATGATGATGATCGACGCGGGCAGCGAAAACGGAGTGATCGAGGGGAACCAGCGCGAAATGATAAGCAACGTATTTGAGTTCCACGACCTTCCCGTATCCGACGTAATGACCCACCGCACCGATATCACCGCCGCAGCTGATAATGCTAAGATATCGGAGCTCGTGTATCTTGCGATAAACAGCGGGTTTTCCCGCATCCCGGTATATAAGGAGACTATTGACAGGATAATCGGCATAATCTGCGTGAAGGATCTTCTCTGCCTCGTCGGTAACGATTCCGCCGACTCTCTGTCTGTGTCGAATTTTGTCAGAGATACCATCTATTTCCCCGAAACCGGTTCGTGCGGCGACCTGTTCAAGAAAATGACCGCCGAAAAGACTCAGCTCGCCGTAGCGGTAGATGAATACGGCGGCACGGCAGGTATAGTATCCATGGAGGATCTGCTGGAATCCATCGTCGGAAATATACAGGACGAATATGACAACGAAGCCGATGAGATAACCGAGATATCCGACGGGGTGTTCACGATAAGCGGCACAGCTTCTCCGGACAGGATAATGGAAAAGCTCGGTGAACCTCTGCCCGAGGAAAATGATTTCGATACCATGAGCGGATTCATGATAAGTCTGCTCGGCAGGATACCGGAGGACGGTGAGATGCCTTCGGTACAGTACAACAGTATAAAATTTACCGCTCTCATAACCGAGGATATGCGCATCGGACGCATAAAAGCCGAAGTGACAGATGACGCGGAAAAAACAAATATAGAAACGGAGATAGAACAGAATGAAAAGAAAAATTAACGCCGCAGCGGTCGCTGTCGCAGTGATACTCACCGTTTCCGGCTGCACAAAGGTCGAGGACGTACAGCCGGAGACTGCACCGTCTTACGGAACGGTCTCGGAAAACACATCATACTCAGAGACAGCCGCAGGTATTGAACTCACCTCCGCAGAGACCTTCTCCGCAAGCAGTGCTTCGGAAAGCAATGCACCCGCAGAGACGACTGTATCCTCCTGCACCGATGAGGAAATGCTCACCGTGACAAGCAAAGCACAGTCCGCCGAAATGACCACCGCGCCCTTGGAAGAGACTGCTGCCGGAAGCGATGCTCCCGGAGAGGATACTGATCAGTGGTCGGAGACAGACTGCGCCGGTGAAATGTTCGTGAGCGGCGATTGCTATGCCTATGATGCCGCACTTTCCGATTCAAGACCCATACAGCGATATGCTTCGGGATGCAGAGTCAATATCTCCGCCATTACGAGCACCGGCTATTACAGGCTCGTGAACGGTGATTATATACGCACCGACAACCTCATAAACATACCGCCCGAGATATCCACAGCCGCAACAAGGGCGACCACCGCAAAGACCGGCAGCGATGCTGAAAAGACATCGAGAAGGACTACCCAGACACAGAGGGCATCGGCGGAAGAGATACGGAGTTTTACGGCTCGGAAAACTTCACGGAAGGCATACAGACTGCCGAAACGGAAACATCTGAAAGCAGCCATGCGTCAGAGAACACACGGATACAGACCACCCTCTACAATAAGGATTACCGCGAGAAATATGCCTACAAGAAGCTCACTCCCGATGAGCAGAAGCTCTACGGCGACCTCGTTACCGCTGTAAAGAACCTCGAGACCTTTGTTGCAACACCCGACGGCATGACCTACGATTCAA
>CAMVPV010000364.1 GCA_947169455.1 uncultured Clostridia bacterium
CGAGATTACAGGATGTGACTGGAGTTCAGACGTGTGCTCTTCCGATCTGGCTTTGCGCAGGCGTGCATAGCCGAATCAGCGTATGATGAAATGGTAAGCAGATTCAGCGGCGACGGTTCGATACAGGCATAAGACATGCTTACCGACCCGGAAAACACCACGCTCGTATATGTGCGCAAGATATACGCAAATCCGTACGAGGACAAGCGCGACGAAGCGAAGCTCTGGCTGAACCGCCGCTTCTATGACAGCTACACCGACAATTACGAGACCGAGAAAATGCTGATAGCTTTCCTCAATATCGCAAGGATATGCGGGTATATCGCGATAGGGCTCATCACGCTGATAGCGGTGGTGAATATCGTGAACATCATCTCCACGAATGTCGTGAACAGGACATCGGAGATAGGTATGCTGCGCGCCTGCGGAATGTCGTCGAAGCAGATAATGAAGATGATATTCAGCGAAAGCTATATCTATGCGGGATTTTCCTCGCTGTGCGCACTGCTCGCCGTGGACGTCGTCATACTTGTGGTGATGATACCCTTCATCGGCACCGGTACATTTACGATGGAAGATATGCCGGTAACGCTGTCCTTCCTGGGACCGCTGAAATATATCCTCATCGGTGCGGCGGCGGCGTTCGTAGCGGCGTTCTCGGCGGCTGTGCCCTCGGTGAAGAGGATAATCGATACGCCTATCGTTGAAGCGGTAGAGAACATCGACTGAGGAACGCGGATATGCATTATGAAAAGAAAAAGCTGCCCGATAATATAAAAGCAGTGATATTCGATGTGGACGGTACGCTCGTAGATAGTCTCGATGCGTGGGCGGATTCCGACAGGGTATTTCTGGAGGAGTACGGCGTGACGTACAGCAGGGATATCTCCGAAAAGCTGAAAACGATGCACTTCGTATCTGCGGCGGAATATCTGAAAAACGAGTTTGATCTGCCGCTGACACTGGATGAGGTGTGCGAAAGGATAAACGGGATAATCGGTTACAAGTACAGCCATGAGATACCCGCCAAGGAGGGCGTTACGGAATTTATCCGTGAATGTTCCCGCCGCGGACTTCCGATGTGCGCAGCAACTTCAAATCTGAAAGGACTTGCGCTCGCGGTGCTCGGGAACTGCGGGCTGATGAAGGATATGCAGTTCGTGCTGACCTCCGATGAGATAGGCAGCAGCAAGGACGACCCGGAGATATTCATGGAATGTGCGCGCAGGCTGGATGCCGCTCCGCAGGATACCGCCGTGTTCGAGGATTCTTTCCACGCGGCGCAGGCGGCGGCTTCGGCGGGATTTTACACGGTGGGCGTGTATGACCGCCATTATGCCGCGGAATTCGAGAAGCTGAAGGAGATCTGCACCGATACGGTAATGAGCATGAAAGAATACTGCGATGAAGAATAACGAAAAAAAGAAAAGCATCATATCAAAGGTGCTGACAGCGGCGGCGGTGCTGTTCCTGCTGTCGGGTCACGTCACGGACAACATACTCACGGTGAGCAGCTATTCCGTAAAGACCGCAAAGCTGAGCAGGGGAGTGCGCATAGCGAATGTCTCAGACCTGCACGACAAGGCGTTCGGAAGGGAGAACAGCACGCTCATAAAGGAACTGAAAAAGCTGTCGCCCGATATCATCGTGATAACGGGGGATATCGTGAATACGGCGGATAAGTGCGATAATGCGCTTGATCTTGTACGCGGAATGACGGCTGCAGGATATCCCGTGTATTATGCTTCGGGTAATCACGAGCGCCGCGCAGGTGAAGCGGAATATTACGCGCTTATGGAAAAGCTGAGTGCGGCGGGTGCGGTCGTTCTGAACGATGAGTGCAGCGATATTGAGCTCGGCGGTTCGCACGTGCGCATCATCGGGATAGATGACTGGTCGCTCAAAAACGGTGAATTCACGAAGGTGCTGCAAAAATACTGCGAGGGCACGGAGGATATCTTCACGGCGGCGCTGGCGCATGAGCCGCAGTACCGCGATGATTTTTTTGCAAGTGACTGCGACCTCGTACTTTCGGGGCACTGTCACGGCGGGCAGGTGCGCATACCTTTTCTGCACCGCGGTCTGTATGCGCCCGATCAGGGCATCCTTCCGAAATACACCGAGGGAATATACACCGTGAACGGCACTTCGCATATAATCAGCAGGGGAGTGGGCAATCAGTTCCGCCTGTTCCCGAGGTACTTCAATCTGCCGGAAATAACCGTCGTGGATATTCTCCCGTCTTAGTGCCCCCGCCTCCCTCGGCGTGTGCCGCTTCGCGGTGTGCGCCTTCGGCGTTGCTCCGCAGGCTACCCGCGCCTTACGGCGTTGCTCCGCAGGCTACCCGCGCCTTACGGCGTTGCTCCGCAGGCTGGGCTCCGCCCAGACCCGCCAAAGGGCTCGCCCTTTGGAAACCCGATCATTATATGAAAATATTGGAAAAAATCCTTTTCCGCTCATTTTGTAACAAACGCGGGTGTAACGTAACAGCAGGAAAAACAGTAACGGCGCGTCGCAGACAGCGACTCGGTCG
>CAMVPV010000365.1 GCA_947169455.1 uncultured Clostridia bacterium
ATCCACCTGTTCCCCTACTGGGATTTCAACGAAGGTCAGATAATAGACGTCTGCGCCTATACGAATGCGCCCGCCGTTGAATTTTTCCTTAACGGCGTTTCCGCAGGAAGGATAAATATCGACCACAGGCTGACGCACCTTGCAAGCGTGAAGATACCTTACGAAAAAGGTGAGCTGCGTGCAGTCGCATACGATGAAAACAACAATATCATCGGAGAGGATATACAGCGTTCATTCAGTGACGGAAAGAATATCGTGCTCACTGCCGACCGCAGCACCCTGCCCGCAGACGGAAAAAGCCTCGCCTTCATTGAAATATCTTTGACCGATGAGAACGGCACCTTCGCAGCTAACGCCAAGAACAGGATGTTCATCGATGTCAGCGGGAGCGGACGCCTCATCGGACTTGACAGCGGTGACAGCACCGATCTTGAAAGCTACAAGGGCACGTCAAAGAAGCTGTTCTCGGGAAAGCTCACAGCGATAGTCGCTTCGTCTAAGGAAGCCGGAAATATAGTGATAAAGGTCTCCTCAGAGGGACTTGAGGACGCTGTTATGGTCATCAGCGCATACGAATGTGAAACGGACAGCGGCGTTTCATGCATTGAACGGAATGACGCATCGCCGCTCACGCATGATATCCCCGTGCGCAAGATAGAGATATTCTGTGACGGAGAACATATCCTCAATGCTGACAGGCGCTCCGTTCATGCAGAATGCCGGATATTCCCCGAAAATGCGACCTTCCGCAATGTTTCATGGAAAGCCGTGACGAACAGCGGGATAATCACCCCGATAGTAAAGGTCGTTCCCGATGCGGACGGCATGGGTGCCGAGATAACCGCAGTCGGCGACGGTGAATTCAGACTGAGATGCACCGCCGATAATGGCAAATCCGACCCCGAGGTGCTCTCCGACCTTGAATTCACAGCTTCGGGAATAGGAAAGACGATTTTCGACCCTTACGAATTCGTTTCGGCGAGCCTGTACAGCAGAGCCAACACAGAGCTTGACGAAGTACTCGGCGGCGGTGTGCGCTGTGCAGCCAACGGAAGAACGGTAGTGACGTTCGATAATATGGATTTCGGCAGTGACAGCTCTGCAAAGGCTATCATACCGATGATAAGGTGGCACCGCAATGATGCTGTGCCCGTTGAGATATACGACGGCGTACCCGATGAGGGCGGCGAGTGCATCTGGTCAGGCGTATTTGAAAAGGAATTCGTATGGCAGACCTACCTGCCGCTCGAATGTAAACTGAAAAGGCGTCTGACGGGCATCCACAGCATATCGATAGTCTGTGACGGAGACGATGCCGATAACAATATCAAGGGGATATCCTTTGAGCGTATCATCAAAAGCTACTCGGCAATGACCGCTGAAGATGCAGTGCGCGTATATGGGGACAGCTTCACTGTTTCCGGAACGGATATCCTGAATATCGGCAACAACGTGACGGTCGATTACGGCAGGGTAAAGCTCCCGCACGGCGCTTCAGATGTGGAGATACACGGCATCACCCGGAATGCAAAGGATTCGCTTCACCTTATCTTCATAGGTGAAAACGGCGAAAAGCGCTACATGACAGAGATACGGAGCGGCGATGAGATCACAGCCGGAAAGCTCGATCCGGCCTGCCCGCCCGGTGAATACGACCTGCGCGCAATGTTCCTTCCGGGAACGAACTTTGACCTATACAGCATTAAACTGATCAAAGCAGAATAATTTCATCAGGAGGATATTTTTATGAACGAGATCGAACTCTCAGCACTTAAATTCAACCCTTTCGACAAGATCAGCAAGGAATGGTACCTCATTTCTGCGGGCAGTGAGGAAAAATGGAACACGATGACTGCATCGTGGGGTTTCATGGGCGTTATGTGGGGCAAGGAATGTGTTATGGCAGTCGTGCGCCCGAGCAGATACACTCACGAATTTCTCAAAACAAATGACATTTTCACGATAAGCTTCTTTGAACCGAAATACCGCAGTGCGCTTTCATTCTGCGGCGCACATTCCGGACGCGATACAGACAAGGCAAAGGAGACGGGTCTGACACCGCTTTTTACCGACGGAACAGTTACTTTCGAGCAGGCATCATTGGTATTCGTATGCAAGAAGGTATTTGAGATGCCTATGGATCCTTCCGCTATTGACAGCGGGATCAACAGCCGCTTCAACGGGAACGACCCTGTCCATACCGAATTTATCGGTGAAATAATGAAAGTTTATGAAAATCGGTGATAGAAATGTTTGACATTAACAGAATATTCTGGATAGTACTTGACAGCTTCGGCATAGGCGCCGAGCCCGATGCCGCTGATTACGGAGACGAGGGCACGAACACTCTCCGCTCCTGTTTTGAGAGCGGAGCACTGAACGTCCCCGTTATGACACAGATGGGGCTGTTCAACATTGAGGGCGTCGGCACGGGCTCCCCCGTGAACCAGCCCTCCGCTGCCTTTGCACGGCTGCGCGAAGCATCAAAGGGAAAGGACACTACGACAGGACACTGAGAAAT
>CAMVPV010000366.1 GCA_947169455.1 uncultured Clostridia bacterium
ATTTTCATACAGGACAACTACTATTATCTCTGCGATACCGAAGATACCGTTTCTGAGACGCACCTTGACGATTACGAAAGAGACGAACGCTTCACGCTCGAATTCATTGAACCGGAACGCGCGGTCGAAGTCAACCGGACGCACGACCACGGGGAAATGAACGGCGATGAGAATTTCATCGTTATGACCGAGGTGGCATCAAGGATGCTGGAAATCCTTGCCGAACAGATGAACGGCGGAACTGAAACGGAAGATTATATTTTCTGTCCCCTTGTATCAGATGAAATAACACCTGTTGATTGTATGGAAAACAGGGATATAAAGGAAGAATGTATTCCGGAAGTGTTCAAAGCAAAACCGGACTGGAAAGAAATATGCAGGAAATGCAGGTACAGTGAATCTTGAACGCTGTACTAAACTCAGACCGCGGGTCGCCCGCTTGAAAGGTCGTGATAGTATATGAGATTGTCTTACGATCTCATCGCTTATGACAGATATATTGAGATGAGATAAAATAATTACCGAAAGGACTTGTAAATATGAAGCTATATGATGAACTCCTGCGCCGCGGACTTATCGCGCAGGTGACAGACGAAAAAGAAATAAGCCAGATGATAAACGAGGGCAAGGCAACATTCTACATCGGCTTCGACCCGACAGCCGACAGCCTTCATGTAGGTCATTTCATGGCGCTCTGCCTTATGAAGCGCCTTCAGGCGGCAGGCAACCGCCCTATCGCCCTGCTCGGCGGCGGCACCGGTATGATAGGCGACCCCTCCGGCAAGACCGATATGCGCAAAATGCTCACACCCGAAACGATACAACACAATATCGAATGTTTCCGCAAGCAGATGAGCCGCTTCATCGAGTTCGGCGAGGGCAAGGCTCTCATGGTCAACAACGCCGACTGGCTCATGAACCTCAATTACATCGAGGTGCTGCGCGAGGTCGGCGCCTGCTTCAGCGTGAACAAGATGCTCTCCTTTGAGTGCTACAAGCAGCGCTGGGAGCGCGGTCTTACTTTCCTTGAATTCAACTACATGATAATGCAGTCATACGATTTCTATATGCTTTTCCAGAAGTACGGCTGCAATATGCAGTTCGGCGGCGACGATCAGTGGGCGAATATGCTCGGCGGCACCGAGCTTATCAGAAAGAAGCTCGGCAAGGACGCTCACGCTATGACCATCACCCTGCTGCTCAATTCCGAGGGCAAGAAAATGGGCAAGACCGAAAAGGGCGCCGTATGGCTCGACCCCGAAAAGACCTCGCCCTATGAATTCTTCCAGTACTGGAGAAACGTCGGAGATTCCGACGTTATCAAGTGCCTGAAGCTGCTCACGTTCATCCCCATCGAGGAAATTGAGGAAATGGAGCGCACACTCTCCGGCTCGGAACTCAATTCCGCCAAGGAAAAGCTTGCGTACAGCCTGACGGAGCTCGTTCACGGCAAGGAAGAAGCGGACAAGTGCCTCGAAGCTGCAAAAGCACTCTTCGGCGGCAGCGGTAATACCGCGGATATGCCCACTACCGAAATTCCTGCGGCTGAGCTTTCCGATGGAAAGATAGCTATACTCGACCTGCTCATAAAGACAAAGCTCGCTCCCTCAAAGGGCGAGGGCAGACGCCTCGTTCAGCAGGGCGGCATTTCGGTGAACGACGAAAAGATCACCGATATCAATGCGCTCATCGCAATCGACGGCGAAGTCATCATAAAAAAGGGCAAGAAAGTATATCACAAGGCTGTCGCTGTATGACGGCGGGGATATATATCCATGTCCCGTTCTGCATCAGAAAATGCGGCTACTGCGATTTCTATTCGGTGAAGTTCGATGAGGATACCGCCGAAAGATATACACGCGCCGTTATACGTGATCTGAAAAAATACGACGGTGTGTCTGCCGATACGATCTATTTCGGCGGCGGCACACCGTCGCTTCTTTCGGCGGGGCAGCTTGAACGCATACTTTCCGCGGTCAGAATCGAGAACGGCGCGGAGATATCCATAGAATGCAATCCCGTTACCGCCGGTGCAGATAAATTTTCACAGCTGCGCGCAGCGGGTATAAACCGCCTTTCTATCGGCATACAGTCGCTTTCGGACACCGAGCTGAAAGCTGCGGGCAGGCTTCACGATGCTGCACAGGCGATCGGAACGGTGCATTCCGCAAGGGCGGCAGGATTTGAAAACATCTCGGCTGATATAATCATGGGGCTGCCGCATCAGACGATCTCATCGCTGAAAATAACACTGGACGGTCTGACCGGACTTCCGCTGAAGCATATTTCCGCGTATATGCTCACCGTTGCGGAGGACACTCCCCTCGCGCACGATACCGAACTTCTCGGACAGACCGCCGACGATGATACCCTCGCGGATATGTATCTGCTGACCTGCTCACACCTGCGGGAGCACGGATTTGAACGGTATGAGATATCCAATTTTGCAAAGCCCGCGCACGAATGCCGGCACAATCTGAAATACTGGCACTGCGAACCGTACATCGGCAT